>JAPDPT010000004.1 GCA_034506315.1 candidate division KSB1 bacterium
GCACTGCAAGGGGGCTGACTTTCAGCCTCGCCGCTTGATCCGGCTGCGACACGGCCCCGTTGAACCTTCGCCAGGACGGACTCTCTCCTCCGGACAAAGGAGGCGGGTCGCAAGCTCTCCATTCCCGCGGCAAAACGGGTTGCAGATGGACCGGCTGCTCGGTAGATTCGGCCCGAAGGCCTCCCGGAACCAAGCCCGAGTAGGTAGGGCCGACAAAGGAGGCCACCATCTGCCGACCGGAGGTGGGGAGCAAGCGAAAATGGCTGAGGACCTGCCGCGGTGGACTTTTCGCAGCCTCCTGACCATCCTCGTAGTAATGGGCGTTGCGGAAGTCGGTGGTCCCCAGGTGTGCCTTGAGGATCCGGTCGTTTACGTCGGCTCCCGGCAGCCGAAGCCTGAGGTTTACGATGGCGGACTCCCGCACGCCGTGGGCGTACACAGCGTGCAGGTCTGGCGAGCGAACCGGGCGCACCCCCTTCCTGGCGATTCCATTGGCTGGACGTACAACCACGCTCCGATGCTCGCGCACTGGCAAGGGCGGTTCTGGATCCAGTTCATCAGCAACCCGAAGCAGGAGCACGACCCTCCCGGGCGCACCCTATTGGTGAGCTCGCGCGACGGCGTGCACTGGAGCGAGCCCCAGATCCTCTTCCCCGAGATCGTGCTCTCGAGGATCGAGTGGCAGGGCTACAGGATCCCCGAAGGATTCCCGGCCGTCATGCACCAGCGATGCGGATGGTACGTAGCTCCGAACGGCCGTCTCCTGGCGATTGGCTGCTACAGCTTCTGTCCCAATCCGCGCGTCGGTCCGAACCGGGGACAGGCCTTCGGCCACGTGGTACGCGAGGTCTTCCCAAACGGGAGCTTGGGGCCCATCTACTTCGTGCGCTACAACCGTCAAGCAGGATGGGGGGAACACAACGCGCCCTGGTTTCCTTTCTACCGCGAAAGCTCCGACACCGGGTTCGTGCACGCCTGCGACTCCCTCCTGGCCAACCGCCTGATCACCCTGCAGTGGTGGGAAATGGAGCAGACCTACGACGATCCCTTCTATTGCCTTCTCCCTCCGCGTGGGCTGGTCCCCAAGGCCTTGTGCTTTTTCCACCGGGCAGACGGGGCGGTGGTCGCCATCTGGAAGCAGCAGCTTTCCGCCCTTAGCTTTGATGAGGGACGCACGTGGACACCTATCACCCGTTCGCGCACCCTCTGGGACTGCAGCGCCAAGGTCTGGGGGCAGAGGACGGACGACGGTCGCTACGCCCTTGTTTACAACCATTCCGCAACGCGGCGGAATCGTTTCCCCCTCGTAGTGCTCACGAGTGACGACGGGCACCTCTTTGACCGCATGCTGTGCGCAGTGGGCGAGGTCCCTCCGATGCGCTACCAGGGCCTGAATAAGAACCTGGGGCCACAATACGTGCGTGGAATCGTGGAGGGGAATGGCAATCCGCCTGGAGATCATCTGTGGGTTGCTTACAGCATGAACAAGGAGGACATCTGGGTCAGCCGTCTTCACGTGCCGATCACGGACCAGGCGCCTCACGTCCAGGAGTCCTTCGACGGGATCGACGACATCTCGGACCTTGAGCTGTGGAGCCTGTACCTTCCTCTCTGGGCGCCCGTGAAGGTCGTGCGCGACCGTGCGCTCGGTAATGGCAGCTACCTGGCTCTCTGTGACGAGGACCCCTACGACTACGCACTCGCCGAGCGGAGTTTCCCCTCCTGCGACAAGGTGCGGGTCGATTTCCGGGTTTACCTGGAGCGTGCGGGACACGCCTGCCTCGAGGTTGAGGTCCAGGGGAGCTCTGGGGCCAGGCCTCTCGCCCTGCGCTTCGACAAGAGCACCCTCAGCTTTGATCTCGGTAAGGTGGAATCGGAACCCATTCCCATCTCCACTGGAGTGTGGTACTGGGTCCAGCTGGAAATCGATTGCCAGGCAGGGATGTACCAGGTCACGCTCGAACCAGGGGAGCATCGCCGCCGTGTCCCCTTCGCTCAGGCAACCCCGGAGGTATCTCGCCTTGTCTTTCGCACGGGACCGTGGCGAGGGCTTGTTCCGGCCGAGATCGTATCGGGAGAGCCGGGCACGCCGGGCTTGCACGATGAGGATCGGCCTGGGGCCGAGACGAAGGCTCCCGCCAGCGTGTTCTTCCTGGACGATGTCCGAACGCATCCCCTGCCGTAGCCGCCTGTGCGTGCGGAGAACCAGTAGGTGCCTGTCGCCTCCGGCGAGAAGGCCTGCTGAGCCTGATCCAGGCCGAGAAGCTCCACGGAGTGAGCCATGCTCTATCTGATCGCCCTTGTGATTGTCGTCACGCTCATGATCGCGGGATCGACGCGCTATCGGATCCACCCGTTCCTGAGCCTCCTGTTCGCCGCGATCGCCATGGGCTTTCTTTCAGGCATGGGGGGCAAAGCCGTTCTGGACCGGATCACGGAAGGCTTCGGCCATACCTTGCGGAGCATCGGGATCGTGATCGCCTGCGGGACGATCGTCGGAAGCTTCCTGGAAAAGAGCGGCGGGGCCTGGCGGATCGCCACGGCGATCCTGCGCCTTGTGGGCGAGCGCCGTTCGGCCATGGCCATGTCCCTTGCGGGGTTTGTCGTGTCGATCCCGGTGTTCTGCGACTCCGGATTTGTCATTCTCTCCCCGCTCAATCGCGCCCTGACCCGAAGGACCGGCCTGTCGCGGGTCTCCCTGGCGGTGGCTCTCGGCACCGGACTCTACGCCACGCACGTCTTTGTCCCCCCGACCCCAGGACCGCTCGCCGCAGCGGCTGCGCTTCAGGTGGACGTGGGCTGGATGATCCTGTTGGGTCTGGCCGTCGCGGCTCCGGCCGCCCTGGCCGGCTATCTGTGGGCAGTGCTGTACGCGCGACGGTTTGCCGGGACGGCGGAGGAAACCGGCTCCACAATCGCGCCGGATAAGTTGCCATCCCTGGGTAAAGCCCTTGCCCCTATTGCTGTACCTGTGTTGCTCATCGCTCTTCGCTCGATTTCGGATCTTCCGGCTCACCCCTTCGGCGCCGGCTTTTTCCGGTCCCTCTTCGACTTCCTGGGACATCCGGTGATGGCACTGCTGACCGGCGTGTTGCTCGCCTTTCGCCTGACGGTGACGGAAGGGAGTAATTCGCGCCTCGATCTGGTGAGCTCGAGCCTTCGGCAGGCAGGGTCGATCGTCCTCATCACCGGGAGCGGCGGTGCCTTCGGCGAGATCCTGCGTGCTTCAGGGTTGGGTGACTGGGTGGGACAAACCATGGCCCAATGGCATCTGGGTCTCCTGGGGCCTTTCTTGATCGCGGCGGTTCTCAAGACAGCCCAGGGCTCTTCCACGGTGTCTCTGATTACGACGGCCGCCCTCACCAGTCCGATGCTCGCAGGCATGGGCTACGCTACACCGCTGGGCAGGACTCTGGTTGCACTGGCCATTGGCGCCGGGTCGATGGCTGTGTCGCACGTTAACGACAGCTACTTTTGGGTGGTCGCGCAGTTTTCGGGGATGGACACGACCACTGCTCTTCGGGCCCACACGGTCGCCACGCTGATCCAAGGTCTCACGGGGTTTGTGTGCGTGGTTTTGCTGTCCGCGATTCTTCTCTGAACCGGTGCAGCCGGAGGGGAACCCGAGGAAGCCGCAGCGGGTCTCCGTACTTCTGCGAGGCGGGAACCGACCCAGGCGGGGCGAACGTTCGAGCCCCGGCGGGAAGTGCCTACCGGCTGAGGGCGATCTTCTCCCCTCGGAGGGAAGCGAACTGCAGCTCGTAAAGACGAGCGTAGATTCCCCCGCGCGCCAGGAGCTCCTCGTGGGTACCGCTTTCCCGGATTTCCCCCTTGTGGAGCACCAGGACCCGATCGGCGCCCTGCACCGTGGAGAGTCGATGTGCGACGATGAGGGCGGTGCGTCCGACCAGGAGCCTTTCGAGCGCGTTCTGCACCTCTCGCTCCGTTTCCGGGTCCACACTGGAGGTAGCCTCATCCAGCACGATGATCCGGGGGTTGTGAGCCAGCGCGCGAGCAAAAGCCAGAAGCTGCCTTTCCCCCAGGCTCAGACGGCTCCCCCTTTCGCGCACTTCCTCCTGGTATCCGCGCGGTAGCCTCTCGATGAAAGGATGGATGTTCAACGCCTCCGCAACCTGTCGAACAGCCGCTGAGGAGATGCGTGGGTCGCCCAGGCGGATGTTTTCCTCCACGCTCCCGGCAAAAAGGAAGACGTCCTGAGGTACCACCGCGATTCGGCGGCGCAGCTCGGGGAGGGGCCATCTTCGGATATCCACCCCATCGAGAAGGATAGCGCCCTTCTGGGGCTCGTAAAGGCGGGTCAGGAGGCTGAGGATGCTCGTCTTTCCGGCGCCCGTGGCCCCTACAAAGGCTACCCGCTCGCCGGGCGCCACACGAAAGGAGACGTTGCGGAGAACCCAGTCGTCCCCATTGTAGGCAAACCAGACGTTGCGGAACTCGATTTCCCCGCGCACCTCGGGCAGATGAACCGGCGAGCCCGAAGACTCAGGCTCCCCCCTCTCGTCCAGGAGCCGGAAGATGCGTTCCGACGAAGCCATGGCGGATTGCATGATGTTGTACTTCTCCGCCAGGTCGGAGAGCGGGCGGAAGAAGCGTTGGGCATACTGGATGAAGGCGACTACGGACCCAATGCTCAGGGTCCCCGCCTGCACTCCTTTTCCCCCGTACCACAGGATGAGCGCGATGGCCACCGCGCCCAGAAGTTCCACCACCGGGAAAAACACGGCGTGGTAGAAGATCGTACGCAGAAAGGCATCGAGATGGTCGAAATTGAGGCGGCGGAAGTGCTCGTGATTGCGCGTCTCGCGCCCGAAAAGCTGAACCACCGCCATCCCCGAGATGTTCTCCTGCAGGTAGGCATTGATCTTCGCGATCCGCACGCGAATCTCCCGGTAGGCATCGCGCACCTTGAGGCGAAAGGTGAAGGTTGCCACCGTGAGAAACGGCAGCACGAGGAAGCACACCAGGGCCAGCTTCCAGTGAAGCGATAGCATCACGGCAGCGATTCCCACCAGCGTGAACACGTCTCCGAAGACGGCCACCACTCCCGACGAGAGCATCTCGTTGAGATTCTCGACGTCCGTGGTCACACGCGTCATCAGTCGGCCTACGGGATTGCGGTCGAAGAAGCTCAGGGGGAGTCGCTGCAGGTGCGCGAAAATCTCCAGGCGGAGGTCGCGCATGATGTTCTGGCCCATCCACTGGATGGCATAGGACTGCGCCACCTCCACAACAAACTGAACGAGGAGGACCCCGAAGAACAAGGCGCTGATCCACGTGAGCCCACGCACCTGCCCCCTGGCGATGTACCCGTCGATGGCCACTTTGACCAGGTAGGGGCCTGCGATCTGCAGTCCCGAAAGAAGCAAGAGCAGGCCCACCGCGCCCGCTGCTACCCCGACGTACGGTCGTAGGTACCGCAGGAGTCGACGCATCAGGCGGGCGTCGTACGCCTTGCCGAGGACCTCCTCTTCACGAAAATCAACATTCGTCATCGGAATCCGAAACCCCACGCTGGAGAGCAGCCCCACGCCTGCCCCGTTGGGCGGAACAGACCGAAACTGCTCTCAAAGGATCGCCAGAGTGGCTTCCAGTCGCTGCTTCTCGTACATCTCCCAGTAGATACCCCGCAGGCGCAGGAGTTCGTCGTGCGTTCCGACCTCAGCGATCCGGCCCTCGTCCAGAACCACGATGAAGTCGAGATCCTTCACTACGGAGAGACGATGTGAAACGACAAGGATCGTACGGCCGCTCATAATGGACCGCAGATTGCGCAGGATGCGCTCTTCGGTGTCCGCGTCGACCGCGGAGAGAGCGTCGTCCAAGATCAGCACGGCCGGATCGCGGATGAGGGCGCGGGCCAGGGCCACTCTCTGCTTTTGCCCCCCGGAGAGGTTGATCCCACGCTCGCCCAGCACTGTTTCCAGCCCGTGCGGGAAGGAACGGATGTCTTCGGCCAGGCCGGCCATCTCCGCAGCCCACAGGATGCGCCCCTCATCGACTTCGGGCTCGCCGAAGGCAATGTTGGCGGCAATCGTGTCGGAGAAGAGGAAACTCTCCTGCGGCACCACAGCCACGTGCCGCCGCAGCACCCCAAGGGGAATTTCTCGCACATCATGGCCGTCGATCCGCACGCAGCCCTCCGTCGGATCGTACAAGCGGGGCACCAGGTGAATCAGGGTCGACTTCCCGGCTCCGGTTCTCCCGACGATCCCGACGGAGGCGCCCCGCGGGATCTCCAGGTCGATCTCTCGAAGCACGAATGGCCCGTCGTATCGGAAGCTCACCCTGTCGAAGCGGATCTCCCCCTCCACGCGGTCGTGGGAGAGGTTGGTCTGGGGGCCATCGGCGATCTCCGGCCGCTCTTCCATCACCTGCTGGATACGCACCAGGGAAGCGCGACCCTGTTCCAAGAGATTGAGCGTCCACCCGATGGCGATCATCGGCCAGGAGAGCATGGCGAGGAAGGACATGAAGGCCACAAGCTCACCCAGACTCATGTGTCCCCGGATCACCCTGTAGCCCCCAATCCACAGGACGCAGAGGATGCCCACGCCAGCAAGAATCTCAATGGTACCCACCAGGGAGCCGCGGACCTTGGCCAAACGCAGATTTCGTCGGACGTACTCATCGTTGATGCGGCCGAAGAGTTCGATCTCGCGGTTCTCGGCCACGTAGCTCTTCACGATGCGGATGCCGGACAGGTTTTCCTGGGCTTTTTCGCTCAGGCGGGAGTAGGTGGCTTGAATGCGATCGTAGAGGTGTCGGATCCTGCGCATCAGATGGAACACCACCGCGCTGATCAGGGGCAAAGGCCCAAGCGCGACCGCCGCCAGGGTGGCATCCAGACTGAACATCTGGGTCACGGCGCCCAGCGCCACCAGGACTGTCCCGCTGGCCTGCATGATCCCAGGTCCCAGCATCGAGCGCACCGCATTGAGGTCGTTGGTGGCGCGGGCCATGAGGTCCCCTGTCCGCCATCGGTGGTAGAAGGAGGGGCTCATCCGCAGCAGGTGGGCGAAATAATCGTTGCGGAGGTCGTACTCAATCCAGCGCGAGGCGCCGATCATCGTCATCCGCGTGAGGTACCGAAAGAGACCGGCGAGGGCCGTGACCGCCACCAGGGCCAGAGCGTAGAGCGCGATCCGTCCCGGAGCCTCCTTGCGGACCAGGGCGTCGATCCCGTACCTCAGGATCCACGGCGAGGACAGCTGCAACCCGGTGGCCGCGACCACGGCAAGCAGCCCTGTCAGGTAGGCCCGTCGGTACCGGCGCCAGTAAGGCAGGAGGGGGGCGAGATCTCGGAAGAAACCGCTCACAGCCGATTGCCCGTCAAACAAAAGCTCTTTACCGGTGGCCCTACGCCCACCGTCCCTGAACGCCGGCTAATGTACGCACTCCCTGCGGATTTTCGAAACGGAAGGGCGCGGTCAATCGCAAGTGGCCGACAGGCATCCCGCGGATGGGCGCAGCCCGGCTACCTGCGCAGCGCCTCCTCAAGGGCAGTGGCGCGATCGGTCTTCTCGTCCCGGTACTTCACGATGAGCGGACAGTAGGCGTGGAGCCCATGGTCTGCGGCAAAGGGGGTAGCGACGGGCCGCGATCCCGGCACGACCACCGCGTTCTCCGGCACCACCAGAGGCTTCCCTTCCTCCGCCCGGATGACGCACCCGCGCACCACATCGTAAATGGGCAGGGAGCGTGTGAGGATCGTCCCTGCGGCCAGGACGGCTCCCCTTCTCACCACCGTGCCCTCGTAGACGCCGCAATTGCCCCCGACCAAAACATCGTCCTCAATGATGACCGGAAGCGCCCCCACCGGCTCCAGAACCCCGCCGATCTGGGCGCCGGCGCTCAGGTGCACCCGCTTGCCAATCTGGGCACACGAACCCACCAGGACGTGCGAGTCAATCAGGGTTCCCTGGTCCACGTAGGCTCCGATGTTGACGTAAGCAGGGGGCATGACGATCACGCCTGGCGCCAGATACGCGCCGTCGCGAACCGTAGTTCCGCCCGGCACCACCCGGACTTGATCCCGGAGATCGAAAGCCTTTACCGGGAGCGTGTCCTTGTCAAAAAAGACGAAGGGAGCGTGGCTATCGTACTTCGAAAGTCGGCCCAGCCGGAAGCCAAGGAGAATGCCCTTCTTGACCCACAGGTTGACCTGCCAGCGATCGTCCACCTTCTGCGCCGCCCGGATCTTGCCCGCGCTTAGAAGCTCGCGGAAGGTCTCGAACACGCTGCGGGCCGAAGCTGGCATCTCAGCGTCCGGAAGCTCGTAAAGCCGCTCGATCTCCTGTTGCAGATCCATCAGTGCACCACCTCCACGCCGAGTTCACGCAGCAGCTGGCGCAGGAGGTTCAAGGTCGACTCGGCCGGCGGGACCAGAGGCAGCCGGTAGCTCAGTTCCACCTTGCCCATCAGCCAGAGGGCAGCCTTCACCGGGATCGGGTTGGACTCCAGGAAATTGGCCTCCATCAGAGGAAGCAGCCGATAGTGGAGGACGCGGGCCTCCTCCCAGCGACCCTCGAGAGCCGCCCGCACCATCTGGGCGGTGAGGGCAGGGGCCTCGTTGGCGACCACGGAAATCACCCCGTCCCCTCCGAGTGCCAGGATCGGCAGCGTGATGGCATCGTCCCCAGAGAGAACGAGAAATCCGTCCGGGCGCTCGCGGAGGATCCGCATGATCTGCGACAGGTTTCCGGAGGCCTCCTTCACCCCCGCCACGTTCGGGATTTCTGCCAGGCGCAGGATGGTTTCGGCGGCGATGTTCACTCCTGTACGGCCCGGCACGTTGTAGATGAAGAGGGGCAGGGATGTGGACTCTGCGATGGCCCGGAAGTGCTGGTAAAGCCCTTGTTGGGTGGGCTTGTTGTAGTAGGGGGCCACGGAGAGGATGGCATCGGCTCCTGCCTTCTCAGCGTGGCGCGTGAGGGAAAGGGCTTCGGAGGTCGCATTACTCCCGGCCCCGCACATCACGGGCACCCTCCCGGCAGCCTGCTCGATCACGATGTCCATTACCCGGTGGTGTTCCTCGTGGGAGAGGGTTGCGCTTTCACCCGTGGTGCCGGTGGCAAGGAGCACGTCGATTCCCTGCTCGATCTGCCACTCCACGAGCTCGCGCAGGCGAGGCTCGTCGATGGCCCCGTCGGGAGTGAAGGGGGTGACGAGCGCCACGGTGGTTCCCCGAAATCTCCGGACATCCATGGTCAGCCTCCGTGCTTCATCTGAGTAGGTCTTCGAGCATATCGTCCAAGGTGAACAGGCCCCTGCGGTCCCGAATCCACTCGGCTGCGCGCAGGGCGCCCCGGGCGAACGCCTCCCTTCCCCGTGCTCGATGGTGGAGCTCGATGGTATCGTCGGGCGAGTCCAAGTAGAGGATGTGCTCGCCGGGAAAGGTGCCGCAACGAGTGGACGTCACGTGCAGCTGATGTGGACCGATACGCCCTGGCGGCCGGTCCGCCAGAACCTCCGCCTTCCCTGCCCAATGGCGTACCACAAGCTCGGCCAGCTTGAGGGCTGTTCCGCTCGGGCTGTCCGCCTTCCCTGCGTGGTGAATCTCGTGGATCCCGCAGTCGTAGGTTCCCAGTTTGCCGTAGAGCTGGGCGGCTGCTTCCACCAAGCGGAAAAACAGGTTGACGCCGAGGCTGAAGTTAGGCGCGTAGATGAGGCCGATCCCGGCTTCCCGGACGATCGCCTCGACTTCTGGCAGCTTCTGGTACCAGCCGGTGGTCCCGATGACCATCGGTCTACCGGCTCTGGCAACCTCCGCTACGTTCGTCGGCACCGCGTCGGGCAGCGAGAAATCCACACAGACTTCCACTTCTCTGGGAATCAGCTTGGCCTGAACGGGTTGAACATCGGTGTAGACCGCCGCCACGCGGTGTCCCTCCTCCTTAGCGACCCGCTCCAGCGTTTTTCCCATTCGGCCGTAGCCGATAAGTGCCAGGATCATCCTCTCCTCCCGTTGCGGGCGAAACAAAAAGGGTTGACCGGGCAGCCCCAGAGCAGCTACCCGACCAACCCTTCACGTTCCCAGGAAATCGCGAAAAGGCTGTCCTCAGATAGCGCTCCACGGCCGCGCTGCCGCCGTGACAGTCCAGCGGGTATTCCCACGCTGGCCCAACCGGGACGCCAAGCGGGACGCCCCGATTTCGGCCCGGAACCCCTTTCGCGGCGATCTCGGCGGGGCCGCCTCCCCTGGCACCGCCGCTACTCTTGATTCCAGGCGCCTCTATCTGAAAAAGCCCCCATTCTCAGCGCGAGCTAAGCCGCACGAAGTGCGCCCAAATTAATCCCACCCGGGGTGAAATGCAAGGCCTTTATCGGGCGTCAGCGCCTTTCCGTGGGCTGCTACTCCGTCCGACAGAGGTTGATCCGAGCGCCCTCCCTCCGTACATTGCTCGGCGCTGACGATCGGGACGCGGTACGATGAGAGGAGGTTCCCATGCGCGAGAAGACCCTGGGCGATATTCGGATCGGACAAAAGGCATCCTTCACGAAGACCATCACGGAAGCCGACGTGGTGCTCTACGCGGGGCTCACCGGCGACTTTAATCCCATCCACGTGGACGCCGAATACGCCCGCACCACACGCTTCGGCGAACGCATTGCACACGGACTTCTGGTCGCTGGGCTCGTACAACCCGCTCTAAGCCAGATCACAACCCCGGGCGGCGTTTCTCTGCGCTACGAGTTCGACCTGCGCGCACCCGTGCGCCTCGGCGACACCATTACCGCCGAGGCGGAGGTAGTGCACATCCGGGAGGACAAGCCGATCGTCTCTCTCGTCACCCGCTGTCTCAATCAGAGGGGCGAGCTGGTCATCGAGGGAAAGGCCCTCATCTATATGCTCTCGGAAAAAGACCGTGGCCGCTGACCCCCTACCTCGGCCGGAGGCGACCAGACCACCCCGGCACCCTGGGCGCAACTTCTTGCTGCCAAGACGCACACGGCCGAAGTTCGCTGGCGGCGTTTCTCCCTTGCTTTCCAGAATCGCTCGCGTTATCTTTAACCAGCTGGTTAACGCGCTTGCAGGGCTGGGATGGACACCGAGAAGCGGATCCTGGAGGCGGCCAGGGAGGTCCTCCTCGAGCGGGGAGTGGACGGCGCGCGGATGGAGGAGATCGCCCGCCGTGCCGGCGTCAACAAGGCCCTCTTGCACTACTACTTCGGCTCGAAGCAAGATCTTTGCCTCCGGGTGCTGCGGGAGGCCCTGCGGGAGTTGCTCCAGAGGGCGTTCGAGGCGAGCGACCCAAATCGACCCTTCCGGCAAGCGCTCCAGCACTTCGTGTCTGAGTACGTCGGCTTCGTGGCCCAGAACCACCAGCTCACGCAGCTTGTCCTCTGGGAACTGCGGCGTCGGGGAACGGACCTGGCCCGCACCTTTCGGGACTGTCTCGAACAAGCCGGATGGACGGAAAACCCGCTGGTGGCTCTGTTTCGCCGGGCCATGGAGCGGGGCGAAATTCGGCCTGTCGACCCCGTGCAGGCCGCCCTCAGCCTCGCCGCGACCTGCATCTTCCCTTTTCTGGCCCGGGACATGGCTCCGATAACCCTTGGGGCGGGAGATTTCCTCGACCCCGAGTTCCTCGAAAAGCGGAAGCAACACATCGTGGAGCTCTTCTGCGAGGGACTGGGTGCGGGGCCCAGATGCCAGGCCCGGGAATCCCAGGACTTGGGCTGACTCGGCACCGTAGACGACGGGAGTGGAGATGATCGCGCGAGTGGTGGCTGGTCTCTTAGCGGCGTTCCTGCTCACCAGCTGCAGGAGCCAGAAACAGCAAGAGGTCTTCACGGGCCTTGCCGAGGGACGTGCCGTCCTGGTCCCCGCACTCGTCGGTGGGAAAATCCTCGAGCTTCGAGCAGACGAAGGCGAGACGGTGGCGAAGGGCGACACCCTGGCGGTTCTGGATACGCTGGAGTTAGTCCTCGAGAGAAGGAGCCTCCTTGCCTCTCTGCGAGAACTGGAGGTGCAAGAGAGTCTGGCCAAGGCCAATCTGGAGCGTGCGGCGGACGATCTCTCCTACGCGCGGCAGAGGTACGAGCGCGTGCGGGCTTTGCACAGCCAGGGAGCCGCCACCGATCAGAGCCACGAGGACGCTCAGAACGTCCTGTCCCGAGCTCAATCCGCATACCAGACCGCGCAGCTTCAGCTTCAGGCGGTGCGCGCAAAGAGAGAGCAACTTCTCGCCCAGCTCCGCGTGCTCGACAAGAAGATCGCCGATTCGGTGATCCTCAGCCCCGAGGCAGGTGTGGTGACGGAGCGTTTCTTTGAGCCCGGCGAGGCCATCGCCCCTTACCGGCCGATCTTCGAAGTCACCCGGATCGATCTGATGGAGGTCAAGATCTACGTGCCCGAGGCCTATCTGCCGCGGGTAAAGCCCGGAGCAAGAGCCACGGTCCGGGCCGATGGCCTGACGCAGGAACTGGAGGGAACCGTGGCCTGGATCAGCTCCAAGGCTGAATTCACGCCGCGCAGCATCCTGACGCCGGAAACACGCGCCTCGCTGGTTTACGCCGTCAAGATCCGCGTTCCCAACCCGAATCACGTCCTGAAGGACGGCATGCCGGTGGAAGTGGTGCTCCGCTGATGCACCTTCCCACTCGCGGGGGAGGCTCGGGATCCCCGTGCGAAGGTCGTACCCGCTGAAATAGCCCGGACCGGAGAGGTGGTGAAGCCCGTGTACGCGATACAGGCCTGGAACCTGCGGAAGAGCTTCGGGGCGAGCACGGCTTTGGCAGGCATCGACGTGCAGGTCCGCAAGGGCGAGCTGTTCGGGCTGATCGGCCCCGACGGCGCGGGCAAGACAACGCTGATCCGCACCCTCTGCGGGCTCCTTGCCCCCGATTCAGGACACGTGGAAATCCTCGGACACGACGTCTACCGCTCCGGCCGGAGCATTCGTGAGATAGTCGGCTACATGCCCCAGCATTTCTCGCTTTACCAGGATCTCAGTGTCGAGCAGAATCTGCGCTTCTTCGGCGAGCTCTACGGAGTACCTCGTCACGAGCTGGAGGAACGCCTGGAAGAGCTCTACCGTTTTTCCCGGCTCAAGGCTTTTCGCCACCGTAGGGCCGGTGCCCTTTCGGGAGGCATGAAGCAGAAGCTGGCCCTCTCCTGCGCCCTCATCAATCGGCCTCCGGTGCTGCTCCTGGACGAGCCCACCTACGGCGTCGACCCTATCTCCCGGCAGGAACTCTGGCAAATCCTGCTTTCCCTGCGGGGAACCGGGACTACCGTCTTGGTCTCCACAGCCTACATGGAGGAGGCCGACTATTGCGACCGCGTGGGGCTTCTGCACCAGGGTCGGATCGTTCGGGTCGGCGCTCCAAGAGAGCTGCGGGCAAGCTACCCCTTGAATCTCTACCGCGTGCGCTGTGCCGACCTCCCCTCGGCGCGCCGGTTTTTGGAAGAGACGGCGTCTGCGGTCACGGTCCACGCCTTCGGCGACTCGCTGCACGTCGGTTTTCCGAAAACGATGCCGATGCCGGCCTGGAGGGAGCCACGCGATCTGGCCCTCGAGTGGGAACCGATCGCCCCCTCCATCGAGGATGTTTTCCTCTACGAGATGGAGCGCCAGTCCGCGGAACACAGACTCGCTTCGGGAGAGGAGGGATCGGCGGCAGACTGAGTCGAGGATCCCAATGTCGCCTCTGATAGGTGCACGTTCGGGTGGAGATCAGGTGGCGATCCAGACGATCGACCTTAGCCGGCGCTTCGGCTCTTTCGTGGCTGTGGACCGGGTGAGCTTGAGCGTCCGGCGGGGGGAGGTCTTCGGTCTTCTGGGCCCAAATGGCGCCGGGAAGACGACCCTGATCCGCATGCTCTGCGGCCTCCTTTCTCCGAGCGGGGGGAGCGCGTACGTCGATGGCCTGGACGTGTCGCGGTTCGGCGAGGAGGTTCGTCGCCGGATCGGTTACATGAGCCAGCGCTTTTCCCTCTATCCCGATCTCACCGTGGAGGAGAATCTCGAGTTCTACGGAGGCGTCTACGGCTTGCAGGGCCATCACCTCCGGGAACAGGTAAAGGAAAGGATCGAGCAGCTTGGGCTGCAAGCGTTTCGATGGACCCTGGCCAGGGAGCTACCGCTGGGGTTCCGACAGCGGCTGGCTCTGGGCTGTGCCACTTTGCACAACCCGCCGATTCTGTTCCTGGATGAGCCGACATCGGGAGTCGACCCCCGTGCCCGCAGGTCTTTCTGGGACCTGATTCACCAGAAGGCCGCCTCCGGAGTCACCCTCATTGTAACGACCCACTTCATGGAGGAGGCAGAGTATTGCCACCGAATCGCCATTATGGATAGCGGCAGGGTGATCGCTCTTGGGTCGCCCACTCAGCTCAAGCACGAGTACGCACGTCCATCGATCCAGGAGGTCTTCCTCCGTTTGCTTCAGGGCGAGCCGGAACCTTCGGCAGCGCAGAGCGAGTCCCGCTCCACGGCGGCTGACTGACTGCGCGCCCGTCCGGGGCGACCAGGCCAGGCTTACCGTGCGGCACAGGGCCTTTGAGGCTGATCATACCTGCTGGAAAGGGAGAGGAACGTGAGGGCAAGCCCCAGCCGTATTTGGGCGCTCGCGCGAAAGGAATTCTACCACATCGCGCGCGACTACCGCACGCTGGCCATCGTGGTGCTGATGCCGATTGTCCAGCTGGTCATGTTCGGCTACGCGCTTAATCTGGAGATCCAGCGCGTGGACCTCGGAGTTGTGGACCACGCTCGGAATCGCTGGTCACGGGACCTGATC
The DNA here is from genome assembly GCA_034506315.1 of candidate division KSB1 bacterium. GTDB lineage: Bacteria > Zhuqueibacterota > Zhuqueibacteria > Oleimicrobiales > Geothermoviventaceae > Zestofontihabitans. The sequence goes on from JAPDPT010000004.1 coordinate 14,767, forward strand.
GCCCGCTTCGAGGGAAGCAAGCTCTTCCACCTCCGGCCTGGACCCGACTTGCCGGAACAGGTGGACCATCTTTTCCGCGCGCGCCGGGTCCAGGCGGTTCTCGTGATCCCCGCTCGTTTTGGCGAGGACCTGGAACAGCGCGGATCTTCCCCTGTCCAGCTTCTGGTGGACAGCTCGGATCCCAATGCCGCCACCCTGATCCGGGATTACGTGCGGCGGATCACCCTTAGCTTCAGCACACAGGGCTACACCGCCCCGCAGCCCATAGACTTCCGGCCGACGATCCTGTTCAATCCGGACATGAAGAGCGCCTACTTCTTCGTCCCAGGGATCATCGCCCTGGTGCTGGTGATGATCTCGGCGCTTCTTACCAGCATTACCATCACCCGGGAGAAGGAGACGGGGACGATCGAGATGCTGTTAGCCTCCCCCGTCCGCCCGCACGAGATCGTGTTGGGAAAAGTGCTGCCCTACGTCGGATTGGCTTTTGTGGACGCCGTGTTTATCCTTTCCGTAGGGGTGCTCCTGTTCGGTGTCCCTTTCCGGGGAGACCCGCTACTACTCCTGCTTCTGACGGTGGTCTACGTTACCACGGGGCTAAGTTTGGGCCTGATCCTTTCCACCCTGGCGCGCACCCAGCAGGTCGCGATGATCATGGCCATGGTGATCACCCTGCTCCCCACGCTCATGCTCTCCGGGCTGATCTTCCCCATTGCCTCGATGCCTCGCTGGCTCCAGTTGCTCACCTACATTGTTCCGGCCCGTTATTATCTCCTCATTGTGCGAGGTATCCTCCTCAAGGGGAGCGCCTTCGCCCAGCTGGTCCAACCCTCGTTGGTGCTGGCTGGCACGAGTATGTTCCTTCTGGCCCTTTCGGCTCGTCGTCTGAAGATGACCCTGGAGGTCTGACTTGCGGACCATCGGCCACCTCATTCGCAAGGAATTTCGGCAGATCCGGCGCGATCGGCCGATGCTGGGGATCATTTTCGTGGTGCCCCTTGTCCAGCTGCTGATCCTTGCGAACGTCTTTACCACCGAGACGAAACACGTGAAGCTACTCATGGTGGACATGGACCGCAGCCGGGCCAGCCGCGAGTTGCTCCGGGTGTTCTCGAACACGGATCGCTTCGACATCGTCGGGCATCTGGACGATCCAACCCCCGTTCGCGAGGAAATGCAGGCCTGGCGCGCACAGGCAGCCCTGGTCATCCCGCCGCACTTTGAGCGCGACCTATTGCGCGGTCAGGCGCCGCAGCTGCAGCTCGTGCTCGATGGCGTGGACGGCAATACGGCTGGAGTCGCGCTGGGCTATGCCGAAGGGATCTTCCGCCACTTCTTGGAGGCGCTCCCTGCGCCTGCAGCTGCCCAGACCGACCTTCGCGGCGCACCGATCCGTCTCGAAGAGCGGATGTTCTATAATCCGAACCTCAGCAGCCAGCAGTACATGGTACCGGGCCTTGTGGTGGCGCTTCTCACCATCATCCCGATGCTCCTTACGGCGATGAGCTTCGCCCGGGAGCGGGAGCTGGGAACCCTCGAGCAGCTCCTCGTCACCCCCATTCGCAAGCACGAGCTGCTGCTCGGTAAGCTGGTCCCGTACTTGGTCCTCTCCTACATCGAGCTCAGCTTCGTCACCACAGCGGCGGTGCTGGCCTTTCGCATTCACGTGGAGGGCAGTCTCGTCCTGCTTGCGGGGCTCGGCCTGGTCTACCTTTTCACGACCCTTGGCCTCGGGATCTTCGTCTCCACGATCGCCGAATCCCAACAGCAGGCGATGTTCGTAGCCTATTTCTTCGCGGTCTTCATGCTCCTGATGAGCGGCTTCTTCATCCCCATTCCCAACATGCCGGAGCTGCTCAAGAAGCTGACCTATCTGGATCCCATGCGCTACTTCATGGCCATCGTCCGGGACATTTTTCAGAAGGGATCCCCCCTGCGTTACCTCCTTCGGGACGCCATCCCCATGGCTGCCTTCGGTCTGGCCATCTTCGGCTTCAGCGTTGCCAAGTTCCGAAAGCAGATAGGCTAAACCTGGGGGCAACCGCCTTTTCGGCGTTCATCTCCGTGTTAGCCTGGTGAGGAATCGTGCCGCGTTGGCCGAGCCTTCTGCCTATGCCTCGTCCGAGAGGCGAGCCAGGTGTTCGAGCGTTCCAGCCAGCTTCTCGTGCTGCTTGTGAACGGCGTCCAGGATCAAGCGGGCCCTGCGCAGATGGAAGCCAAGCCTCGAAAGCCCCTGCCCCATTTGCGCTGTCTCACGTTGCAGCGCCTCCAGGGCGTTTACGATCTGGCGGGCCGCCTGCTCGACCCTCTGGGTCTGCAGGCCGAGCAAAATGGCGTGCAGGAAGTAGTAGAACGCGTTGGGGCCGACAAGGAAGACCTTCTGCCTGCGCGCGAACAACAGGAGCTCTGAATCGCGGCTGATGACCTCGTGGTAGATCGACTCACTGGGAACGTACAGCATCGCCAATGGGAGGGTCCCCTCGGCTGGCCGGATGTACTTCTTGCTCACCTCCTGGATCTGTCGCCGCAAATGTGCGGCAAATTCGTCCCAGGCCCTGTTCCGCTCGGCGTCGTCGCGGGCGCGGGCGTAGCGGGCGAAGGTTTGGAGAGGGAACTTGGAATCGATAGGGATCAATCCACTTTCGGTCCGGATGACCAGGTCCACTTTTTCCCCATCGGAAAACGGATGCTGAAGCTCGAAGCTGTGCCGGGGCAGGACGTCGGCCACGAGATCCCGGAGCGCCTCTTCGCCCATCATCCCGCGGAGCTTCGGGCCTCGCAGCATCTCCTGGAAGTCGCGGATCTCCTGGCCGATCTCTTGCACGCTGCCCAGAGCCTCCCGCACGGATGCCAGCGTTTCGGACACGCGATCGAGCCTCTGCCCCACACTCTCCGTGGTATTGCGGACACCGTTATCGATCGTTCGCAGCCATTCGAGAAGAGGGTCAAGGGAAAGGGGCTGGGCTATCTGCTTTTCGAGCCGGCGAACGACCTGGGCCTGAACCGCGATCCAGAAGGCCAATACTCCGATGGCCACCGCCAGCACCGCTAAAGCAGCCCAGAAAAGAGTACTCGCGGGCATCTGCTCCTTGCCTCCAGCCTGATGGCTCAGTTCACAAAGGGTTCAGGAGTGCGCCCTCCGGGAACTCAGGACCCCACCCCGTCCTCTCGTCGTGTGCCTCGCACTCGGCTGCAGCCGTTCTGGCCGGAACTTGCTGTCCGCTCTTTCGGTGAGCGCAGCCGTAACGAACGCGCGTCCGGGGCTTTTCGCCGCACGGTCAGCTCTTGCCCCCTGCTTTCTGCCTTGGTGCCGATCAAGGGAGTAGTCAGAGCTCCGTACTCGTGGCGGGGCAGATGCGGCTGTAGGCGCAATAGCGGCACACGTACGGACTCGGTTTGGGGTCGAACTGCCGCTTGCGGATGCCGGTAGCGGCCTCCTCGATTTCTGCGATCGCCTTCTCGGCCAGCTTGTCACTCCACGGCAGGACGCCCACCGCTCCTGTGTCCACAAAGTGGAGTTCGAGACGGGAAGGTGGGGATCCGTACTGCCGCTCGTAGGCCAGCCCGTAGATGCGGAGCTGCAGGCTTTCTCGCGCCCTCTGCCGCGCTTCCTCCTCGCTGCGCACATCCGAAGACTTGTAGTCGATGATCACCACCTCCCCATTCCGCACGTCCACCCGGTCCCAGCGGCCGACGATGCGATTGTTCCCCTGCCAGAATGCGAATTCCTCCTCCACCATTGCCGGGACCGTGCCGTCCTTCTCCTGGCGTTCGAAGAAGCGGCGCAGCGCCTCCTTGCCGGCCTGGAAGCGCAGGTCCTCGTGCTCGCGGCTGACAAACCCTTCGCTGACCCACATGGCCTCGAACTTGGCGAGGAGATCGTCAAGGCTTACCGGAAGGCCCGCCCGCTTCGCCTGGTTGTAGAGGCGGATCGCTTCGTGGATCGCCTGCCCGTAGACGATTGTGTGGTGAAGACGGATGGGCACCCGCAGCTGGTGAATGTACTTGTACTTCAGAGGACAGGTGAGGTAGTCATCCACCTGGAGGTGGCTGAGCGATAGCTTCTGGGAGGGCGGAATTTCGCTGAGTTGCAGGTCTCTGACCCCGGCCGCCGAGCGATGGCGGCGGATAACCTCCAGGGGGTTGGTCTTAAGGGCGGTGATGTCGGCTTCCTGACGGTCGAGGGCCTCCAGAACGAAGGGGCTGACCTTCCACTTCTTCTTGCCGCCCAAGTCGCTGGCGCTGGTCAGGTAGAGCTCCTGCTGGGCCCGGGTCATGGCCACGTAGAACAGTCGCCTCTCCTCCTGCAGGTGCACATCGCCGGAGGGGATGACCTCCCGCACCAGTTCATCGGGAAGGGGCAGCGGCTCCGCGCGACGGCGCAAGGGGAAGCGATCTCGGACCAGTCCGACCACAAATACCACCGGGAACTCCAGCCCTTTGGCCTTGTGCACGGTGAGCACATTCACCGCATCGACATCGGGATCGGCCTCAGCGGTGGGTGGATCGTCCCCAGCCTCGATGAGCAGGTCCAGGTACTGGACGAAATTGGGCACCAGATCGTGCCTGGCGGTGTTGGAGAATGCCCGCACAATCTCGAAGAAGCGGGCAAGGTTCTGGACTTTGAGCTCGGCCTGGGGGGCTTCCCCCCGCGTTAAGCGGGTCAGGTAGCCGGTCCGCTCCAGGAACTCGTAGAGCACATGGCCCACCGCCTTCTGACGCGAGTACTCAGCGAAATAGGCTAGATCCTCCAGGAATTTCACCCGGGTCGCCTCGGCCTCGGGCGAGAGCTGGACGCCCTCCGCCAGGAATTTCGCTGGCTCGCGCAGGGCCGCGATGAGGGGGCGCCGGGCGCGATCCGAAGCGGAAAGCAAAAGGTGAAGGTCCTCCATCGGAAAACGGTAGATTTCGCAGGAAAGAAGATTAAACAGCTCGACCGAATCGGCCGTATCGTAGAGCACTTTCAGGAAAGAAATGAGGGCTCGCACCTCCTCTCTCCGGTACAGACCGCGGCTGCCGGAGAACTGGTAGGGAATGTCCCGCATCCGAAGGGAGGTGAGATAGGGCTCGGCGTCGTTGTTGGAGCGGACCAGAATGGCGAAGTCGCGGTACCGGTAGGCGCCGCTTTCGACCTTCTTGGCGATCAGATCGGCCACGGCGTCGGCCTCGGCTGTGAGGGTCTGATAGTGGAGGTGCTGGACAGCCGGCCCCGGCGGCCGCGTGCTCCGGAGCCGCTTGTCGAACCCCTCCCGCACTTCCAGACGTTCGGGGTCATTGTGACGGATGAGGCGATAGGCCGCGTCAAGGATCTCCTGGGTACTCCGGTAGTTGCGTGTCAGGACCACGATGCGCGCATGGGGGTAGGCGTCGCGAAAGTGTAAGACGTTGCTGATTGCGGCCCCCCGGAACTTGTAAATGCTCTGATCGTCATCGGCGACCACCGTCACGTTGCCGTGGGGTTCGGCCAGATACTTCACCAGCTCGAACTGGGCATAGTTCGTATCCTGAAACTCGTCAATGAGGATATACCGGAAGCGCTCCCGGATTCTGCTTGCCACCGTGGGCTTGTGGCGCAGGAGGTAAAGGACGAGGTTCACCTGGTCGCCGAAATCGATCTTCCCTTCGGCGCGAAGCGCCTCCTGGTACGCGGCATAGATTTCAGCCAGCTCCGCCTGGCGTTCGGCCTGTTCCTGCAACTCCGCGTCCTCAGGATGGGCGCGGGCCCTCTCGCGAAGCCTCTCCGCGTAGGCCCGATACTCCTCCGGGGCCACGTTCTCGTCTTTGGCCCTGCTGATCAATTGCAGGATGGGACCGATGTACAGGGTGGGGTTATTGAGCGGACGGAAGAGCCGCATGGGGAAGCGAAACAGGTGCTCGCGGAAGAAGATCACCTGCTCCGGCTCCGACAGCACCTGGAAATCCGGCGGCAAGTTGACCTCATGGGCGAATTCGCGCAGGATACGATCTCCGAACGAATGAAACGTGCTGATCCAAACGTTGGCGTACCCGTAGGGGAGAAGGGCGTCGACACGCTCTTCCATTTCTGTGGCCGCCTTCTCGGTGAAGGTCAGCGCCAGGATCTGCTCCGGCCGCGCCTTCTTGGCGGCGATCAGATAGGCGATGCGGTAGGTGATCACGCGGGTTTTTCCCGTCCCCGCGCCGGCAACTACCATCAGCGGCCCTTCCCCATGGGTGACGGCCTCACGCTGCTCCTCATTCAAGTCCCCGAGGATTCTCTCGACGCTCAGCTCCATCGCGTTCTCCCACCCTCATTCCGGGAGTGAAATCACCGTCAGGTAAGTGCCTGGCCCCCTACGAAGCTCAACGGCGCCGCCCAGCTCTTCAAGGATCTGAGCCGCCACAAAGAACTCGAGGGAGACATCGGGCGTTTCCACGGGCGAACCTTCCTCGGCGGCCGCCACCGTCGCGGAGTCGCGCTCCTCGACCCCGATGACCACCTCGGCGGCAAGGCCAGGCTTCGCTGAGGCCCGCGTCGACACGCAGACGCTGCCTCGCGGCGAGATTCTGCCTATCTGGTCGCGCAAGAGGCACATGAGGGCGCGTCGGAAACGCAGGCGATCTGTGCGCACCGACGCCAGCGACTCGTCGGGCACAAACGTGAACCGAATCCCCTGCTTTTCGGCCTCGAGGAGCGAGACCACCTCGCGCACGAACGGGTTCAGGGGCACGTTTTCGAACGAGGGCTCGGGCAGGCTCCCGAGCTCTGAGAACATTGTAGTGAGCTGCGAGAGACGGCTGAGCCGCTCCTGGAGGCTCCGAAGGAGGGCCTCGCTCGTCGCTCTGTCCCTTGCTGATCCTCCACGCAGCTGACGGAGCTCCTCCAGAGCTGGCCTCAGGAGGTTGGATACCTCGAGGGACAGGCGACGGGTCGCCTCTCTCCACGCTGCCAGCCGTTCGGCGCGAGCCAGGCGTTCTCTCCCTTCCCTCAGCTGGACGATCATCCGATTAAAGGTCCGTGCCAGGTTGGCAATCTCGTCGTCGCCCTCCTCGGGAGCCTGGATGTCCAGGTCGCCGTGGGTTGCCCGCTCCATTGCAGACGCCAAGTGCGAGATCGGCTTGGCGATGCCTCGCGCCGTCGCCCGCGCCACAATCCCAGCCACTACCCCCAACACCACGACGGCGCTTGCACTCAGGGCCCAGAGGACTTGCTCTCGCATGACCCCCTCCCGGACCAGCGTCAGAGTACCGTATGCACGCAGGCACTGGCCGAGGTCCTGGAGTGTGCGAGAGAGGGCCGGAGGATAGCGGCGGCAAACCAGGTACCACCGCCCATCGGTCGATTGGACGCGGAATCGGTGCAGGATCTCCTTCGGTCGCCCAGCTTCGTCACCCGTCAGGATGGGTGCCTTGCCCGCTCGACCCGTGTCGCCCCAGATGCGTGTGAACCGAGTGCCCGAGCTATCGGCCAGCAGGGCCACCCAGAGGACGCTCGAGTCCTGGAGGCAGGCTTCGGGTCCATCCCGCCGCAGCTGGTCCTGAATCCTTTGCTCCGTCCGTCTCTCTTCCTGCTGCAGCACCTCGATGGCCTCGCGAACGGCGAGGTCCAGGCCCGGCACACTCAGGGCGCGGACCAGCTGGTCCATCCCCCTGGTGAACCAGAAGACGGTAGCGACACAGGGGAGCAAGCCAAAGGCCAGCAGGAGAAACGTCAGCCGCAGCCGGAAGGATTCTCGCCTGCCCACCCGGCGGCGTGGCCACAGAAGGTAGCCCCCAACGCCCAAGAAAACCGCCAGTGTCCACACCAGGAAGACAAGCACACCTCGCCCTCTTCCTACTGTACGACCCGCCTGCCGGCGGCTCTCCAGACAGCTGACCGCCTTGCCCCCTACCCGCGAAGGCGTTTCCGCTTCACAAGATATTCGAAGAGTGCTCGATCAAAGGGCTCTGAGGTGTCGAGCAAGACGTAGTCGATGAAATGCTCCCGGCACTGTTTCCGCATGGCATCGATGAACGCGCGCACCTGCTCCCTGTACGCGCGCCGGATGTGGGCGGCCTGGGTGCCGAGGCGCTGGTGCGTCTCCAGGTCCTCAAAGACCACGTTGCCCGAAAGATCCAGGTCCCTTTCCAGCGGGTCCAGGATGTGGAAGACGATCACCTCGTGGCCGTCATGGCGGAAGTGGCGAAGTCCGGAGAGAATCTCAGCGGGTTCGTCCAGCAGATCGGACAGCACCAGGATCAAACCGCGCCGGCGGATACGCTCGGCCAGCTCGTGCAGGACCGGGCCCAGGCGCGTTGGGCCGCCCGGGCCGAGGCTTTCGAGCTCCGTCAGGATGGGCGTAAGGTAACTCAACACGGAGCGCGGCGGGTAGTACGTGCGGGGGCGCTCGTCGAAGGTCAGCAAGCCCACGGCGTCGCGCTGCTTCAGCATCAGATAGGCAAGGGCGGCGGCCAGATGCTTGGCGTAGTCCAGCTTCGTGAACCCGCGGGAGGTGAAGCCCATGGAAGCGGAGGCATCTACCACCAGGTAGGCCTTGAGATTGGTCTCCTCCTGGAACTGCTTCACGACAAAGCGATCCGTGCGCCCGTAGACTTTCCAGTCCAAGAGCCGGATCTCATCCCCGGGCGAATAGGGCCGGTGTTCCGAGAATTCCACGCTAAAGCCGTGATATGGGCTCTGGTGGAGCCCGGCGATGAAGCCTTCGACCACCAGACGCGCACGAAAGGAGAGATTTCCCAGGCGGCTCAGGGTTTCTGGATCCAGGAGGGAGATGGAAGCTCTCGGACGAACCGGAGACATAGCGCAATGGCCCCCGCCTACAGACCCCCATCGCGGAGAAGCCGTTCGATGACGTCCACGGTGGTGATCCCCTCTGCCTCGGCGTGGAAAGTGGTGACCAGGCGATGACGGAGCACAGGTACGGCTACGGCCCGGACATCTTCGATATCGGGCGTGGCCCGCCCGTCCAGCACGGAGCGCGCTTTCGCCCCCAGGACCAGGTACTGGGAGGCGCGCGGTCCTGCCCCCCAACGCACCCACTCGTTGATGAAGTCCGGGACTCCGTCTGAGTGCGGGCGCGTCATCCGGACCAGCCGGACAGCGTACTGGACAACCTTGTCCGCCACCGGGACCCTTCGGACAAAGCTCTGCAGCATCAGGATGTCCTCAGCATCCAATACAGGCTCCAGGTCCACATCCCGCGCGCTGGTCGTTGTCTTGACGATCAGGGCCTCCTCGTCGGCCGAGGGATAGTCGACCCACAGGTTGAACATGAAGCGATCCAGCTGCGCCTCCGGAAGGGGATAGGTACCTTCCTGCTCGATGGGGTTCTGGGTAGCCAGGACGAAGAACGGCTCGTCGAGCTTGTACGTCTGCCCACCGGCGCTCACCTCGTGTTCCTGCATAGCTTGGAGGAGGGCTGCCTGCGTTTTTGGAGGGGTACGGTTGATCTCATCCGCAAGCACAATATTGGCAAAGACGGGCCCCTTCACAAAGCGGAACACCCGCTTGCCCGTCACACGGTCCTCCTCGATCACCTCGGTCCCGGTAATGTCCGAGGGCATCAGGTCGGGGGTGAACTGGATCCGACTGAACGTGAGGTTGAGCACCTTGGCAAGCGTGCTGATCAGTAGCGTCTTGGCGAGGCCTGGCACCCCTACCAGAAGACAATGGCCGCGGCAGAGAAGGGCCATCAAGAGCTGGTCGATCACCAGCCGCTGACCCACGATCACCTTCCCGATCTCGCCCACCAGGCGATCGTGGGCCTCCCGCGCAAGCTCGAGAACCGCCGCCTCCGAATCGACCTTGCGGAGTTTTGCCATTTCCGCCGCCCGTCGAAAACCCTTGTCGTTCTTGCCCAGCCCTGTTTGCCGAATCAAGTTACCCATTCAGCCAGGCTTTTCCAAACTTTTTCCTTGGAGCCGGGATAGACGCCCTTTACATTGGACGGAGAGCAAGGGAGGTGCCGTTGGCTTGGAAGCACAACTTTCGGGATAAGCCGCCGAGAAAGGGCGAGCGCAAGGCTCGTGTACCGGAGCCTCGGGGGAACGCCGCTATCCCGCGGGTGACGCCTGCGCCCACGCCAGGAAAGACGCTCCTCAAGGGCATGACCCTGGACGAGCTGCGGGCGTGGGTGGAAGAGCAGGGTTGGGAACGCTTCCGCGCCGACCAGATCTTCTCCTGGATGTACGTGAAGCGGGCCACCTCGTTCGAGCAGATGACAGACCTCGGCAAGGCGATCCGCTCGCGGCTCGGAGAGATCGCGGACCTCGGGATCCTGCCTGTCCTCCGGACCGCCGTGTCCCCCCAGACGGGGACGATGAAGCTTCTGGTGGGGCTGCCCGACGGCAATAGGGTTGAGTGCGTCTATATCCCCGAGGGCAAGCGCCGCACGGTGTGTCTGTCCTCGCAGGTGGGCTGCCCCCTCGGCTGCTCGTTCTGCGCGACGGGCCAGATGGGCTTCCGTCGCAACCTGGCGGCCTGGGAGATCCTCGAAGAGCTCCTGGCCGTCGAAAGGATCGTCGGCCAGAAGCTCACGAACGTCGTGTTCATGGGCATGGGCGAGCCCCTCCTGAACTACCGGGAGGTAATGAAGGCGGCGGACCTGATCAGCGACGAGCGGGGCATCAGCATCGGACACCGCAAGATCGTCATCTCCACCGTCGGGATGGTGGGAAGCATCAAGAGAATGGCCGATGAGGGGAAATTGTATCGCCTGGCCATCTCCCTCAATGCTGCCGACGACGATACCCGCTCCCAGCTAATGCCGATCAATCGCCGCTACAAGATTCGCGAAGTGCTGGAGGCGGCGCGCTACTACTACCAGAAAACGCGGCGGCGAGTGACTTTTGAGTACGTTCTCATCCGGGGGGTCAACGATCGCAAGCGGGACGCAGAGCGGCTTCGACAGCTCCTGCACGGTTTTCCCTGCAAGATCAACCTTATTCCGTACAATGAGACCGTCGCGGAGTATCAACGGCCGAGCGACGAGGAGATCGAACGCTTCCGTCGGTGGCTGCAACCGTTGCAGGCGCCGGTCATCGTGCGCTGGAGCCGGGGTCGAGATATCCGGGCCGCCTGCGGCCAACTCTGGGCCATGGACGAAACAGAAACCAAACTTTCGGGAGCCGGGGTCTGACCGTGTCCGGCACAGGACTCAGGCCAAGCGGGCCAGCCTGAGACGAGAGGGACGGGGCGCCTACTTGAGCAGGCGCCCCACCAAGCAGATCCGGTAGGTACCGGTGGTGGGGTCAAAGAGCTCGACGTAGGCACGCAGAGAAACCGCAGCCTCCACCAGATCGAGGAGGAGCTGGGCATTCCGCTCGTCGAACTCCTCGGCGCTGAGCCGGAGGAGCGCGACGCCCGGCCTTGTGGCCTGGTCCGGGCGCACAGGCCGGGCGTGGAGGCGCGGCCTACGCATGGGTTCGCCGCAGTTGTCCTTCCAAGACGATACGAAACGTCCCATCTTGGGGATCTACCTCCTCCACTACAGCCCGCCATCGCTGAGAGCGGAGGAGGATGGCGCTGATCTTCTGCCGCAGGGCATTGGAAGAGGGGGGCAGCTGCTCGAGGATCAGGAAATCCCGGGTGTCAAAAATCTGGCCTTCCATGGCGACACCTCCCGGCAACGCGCCGCAAAGCGTCCTCGCGCTCTTATATTTCCGCCCTCCCTCTGCCAAAGTCAAGAATTGTAGATGAGAATTCACCGAGTTGAAGGAGAATTCTGCACCGCAGCGGCCCACAGGGGGCCTGGACTTCCGTTCGGGCATGAGAAATAGGGCTTGACTTTCTCGGGCCGAATGATAGATTAGAAATAGTTCTCAATAGGGCGGCCTCGCCGCGTAAGGAGGAAGAATGAGCTTGCCCGATGAGGTTCTCAGACCCCCCGGAAGGAGGCTCACGCGGCAGCGCCGCATCATCTACGAGATCGTACGCTCGCGCCGCGACCACCCAAGCGCCGCGGAAATCCACAAGGAAGCTCTCCGCCACCTTCCCTCGATCTCCCTGGGCACCGTGTACCGGAACCTGAAGCTGCTTGCCGAACAGGGTCTCATCCGCGAGATCACGTACCTGGGCGAAGGATCGCGCTTCGACGGATACCCCGAACTGCACGCCCATGTCGTCTGCCGCCGTTGTGGCAAAGTCCTGGATCTGGAACTGGACGTGGAAGCGAAGCTGGACTCCCTCGTTGCCTCCAAGACCGGCTTCCGCAATCTCGTCCACAGCCTGACGTTCTACGGTGTCTGTCCGGAGTGTTTCTCGGAAGCGAAGCACGTCACCAACCAGGAGGTGTAGCATGGCCAATAAGATCATCGATGCCCTGAACGAAGCCTTGAGCCTCGAACTGGGAGCCCTCACCCAGTACATGTGGCACCACGTAATGGCCAGGGGCCTCGAGAGCCCGGGGTTCCGCGAAGAGGTCAAGAAGATCTCCATCGCAGAGATGCGCCACGCCGAAGCTCTGGCTGAGAGGATCTTCTATCTGGGAGGTGAACCCACCGTCAAGATCGGGCCTGTCAAGGTTGGTGGCGACCTCAAGAAGATGATCGATGACGACGTGAAGGCGGAGGAGGAGGCGATCGCCCTCTACAAGCGGATCTTCGAAATGGCCAAGGACGATCCCGTCACCCAGGACCTCGTTCTGAAGATCCTGGGCGAGGAGGAGGAGCATCACGACTTCTTCCGCTCACTCCGGTAGCGTTGTCGGCCGGAGCCTCTCCCAGAGGCCGAGGGTCCTCCCTGCTCGTGAAGGGGCTGGCCGCTTCCGATCCGCTTCGGACGACGGAAGCAGCCAGCCCAGATTTGGAGGAAAAGAAGACCGAGCAACGCACCCGGAATGTGCACCCGGCAGAGGGAAGATCGACCGGATCCATCGAACCGTGCGAGCGCTCCGTAGGCCACACCGGGCAGGGGCTCCGTGTCCGCGGGACATTGCGGGCCAGCTCCGGAGGCTTCTACGCTCCACCAGCCGTCGGCTTCGAGTCCGTGAAGCCGCACGGGATTGCGCGAGGTGGTAGGTGCCGTGACACCCCAACCTTCGAATCCGGAGGGCAGGAACAGGGTCGGCCGCACGGGTTTCGCATCTGCGCAGGGCCAGGCTGGTCACGGATCCTCGCCCGTACCAGCCTGACCAGTGATGCTGCAGTACCTCGATCCGTAGGGTAACCAAAATGGGACAGAATGATCTTGCCGACATCTTGCAGTTCGCGATCTCCAAGGAAATCCAGGCCGTCCAGATGTATTCCCTGATGGCCAAGAAGGCGGAGTTCCCCCACGTGCGACAACTGTTTGAAGAGCTGGCGGCCGAGGAGCGGAACCACCGCAAGATGCTGCAGGAGCTGGACGTCAGCGAGATCGAGGGTCAGGACCTCACCCAGTTTCCGGAAATCCGCCTGACCGATTACACCGTGGCGCAGGAGTTCCGCCCTGACATGGGCCTTCAGGATGCCCTTCTCCTGGCTATTCAGAGGGAGGAGAAGTCGTACGCCCTCTACCAGAAGCTTCAGAGTGGCGTGGTGGGAAAAGTCCGTGCTCTGTTCACCTTCCTGGCCGGGGAGGAAGTAAAGCATCGCGAGAGGCTTCAGAAGCTCTACGAGGAGGGCATCCTGAGCGAGTTTTGAACGAGTGCCTGCTTCCCCAGCAAGGATCAGAGGAACGTAGACTGGGCCATGGAGTGCGGAGATGACCCTTCTATCCCGAAACGAGGTGATTGAGGTCGCTGTCCAGATTGAGCGTGAAGGGAAGGAATTCTTCGAAGCTGTGGCTGAAGCTGCCAAGAGCGAGGAGGTGAGAAGCGTCTTCCAGTGGCTCGCCACGGAGGAGACGCGCCACATGCGCGTGTTCGAGGAGATGCGGGACGCCTCCGACCGCCTGGTCCTGGCCGGACCCTACGACTGGGAGGAGGCGGGGCGGTACCTGAAGGCGATGGCGGAGGAGCGGGTCTTCCCAGGACTTAAGGAAGCAGATCGATTGGCGCGGGGGCTGACCGACCTCAGTCAGGTGTTCCGTTTCGCCCTGCAGATCGAGAAGGACAACATCCTCTACTTCCACGAGCTGCGCGACCTGGTGAGCGAAGGGGATCGCTCCACGCTCAACCAGCTCATTGCGGAGGAGAAGTCGCACATCCGGCGCCTCATGGAGCTCCGGCAGAAGCTACTCTAACCGAACAGGCTTCCGCGAGGGAGGAGAACTATGCGCAACTACCCGCGGCAAATAGGGGGAAGCGCTGCGCTGTTCCTCGTGCTCACGTCGGTCGCCCTGTCCCAGGGACCCGGCGGCGAGGCTGCCTACGGCACTCGGAAATACGCCGATTTCGAGCGTCCCGAGACCTGCCGCCAATGCCATGTCGACTTCTACTACCAGTGGCAGCAGGCCATGATGTCGCAGGCCTACGTCCATCACTGGGACGAGATCGAATACTTCCGGCTCGCGGTGCCGCACGCTGAGAGGGACCCGCAGGTGGCCGGGGTGAAAGCCGGGTGCAATGGGTGCCATTCGCCCCTCGCCTTCCTTGCGGGCGACACCCCCCCTCCCCCGCCTTCGGCCGGGAGCCGTGCCAACGAGGCGGTCAGCTGCGAAGTCTGCCACCTGGCCGTCGGCCGAACGGAGGACACGTCGTTCAACTACAACTACGTCTTGGACCCTGGGAGAGTAAAGTACGGCAACCGGGAGGGCGTGGAAAGTCCGCACCACATGACGAAATACTCCCCATTCCTTCGCACGGCGGCCTTCTGTGGAACGTGCCACAACGAGAAGAGCCCCTATGGCGTGTGGGTGAAATCGACGCAGCTGGAATGGGAGCAAGGGCCGTACGCGCAGGAAGGCGTGCCCTGCCACGTTTGCCACATGCCTCGCGCTCCTGGCCGGAACGCCATCACGGCCAAGGAGGAACATCCTGACGTGGCGCAGCACCTATTCCACGGCGCCCACGATCCCGGCAAGGTCAGGGGATCCATCGAAGTGCGAATGCAACCGAACGAGCGTGAGGTGGAGCCGGGGGACCGCGTCGTGATCACCGTTCAGCTCTTCAATGGCAAGTGCGGGCATAAGGTCCCTTCAGGGTCGGCCGAGGAGAGGCAGCTCTGGCTCCACGTAGAGGCTGTGGATGCGAATGGGCGCGTCTATCACCTCCCCGTGGACCGGAAGGGCTTCCCTGGCGAGGAGCACACAATCACAAGCAACGAGCTCGCCTACCAGGACATCGGAGAAATTCTGGGCGACCCCTCGTTTCGCGGCTTACCGCGCGACGCGCTGCCCGAAGGCGACCGCATCTTCTGCTTGCCCTACTTTGATCCGAAGGGCCGGCGCACCATCGCCCAATGGAATACCGCCTCGCTGGGCGTCGATTACCGCATCGGGCCACGCGAGACCAAGGTTGAGACGTATACCTGGACCGTGCCGGAAGACATCCCGATCGGCCGGGTGACCGTACGCGCTGAGCTGAACTACCGGAGGCTCGTCAAGTCCGTCGCCGATTTCCTGGGCGTTCCGGAAGATGAGACGGAGATCATCCGCGTGAACGAGGCAACCACTTGGTTCGATGTGGTGGACTAAGGCGAAGGGCCGTATCCTTCGGCAAGTGAAGCAAAGGGAGGAGGAAAACCGTGCTCGGACTCAGCAGCAGTCGGACGAGAGAAGTCGCCGCGTTTCTCATCGTGGTCGGGTTCGTGTGTCTGTGGGGGAAGCAGGCGGCCGCAATCCCCGCCTTCGCGAGAACCTACCGCCTTTCGTGCACCACCTGCCATGCGCCACCTCCGCATCTTAAGGCGTACGGCGAAGATTTCGCGGCCAATGCCTTCCAGCTCGAGGGCAAGGAGCCCGTGCGCGCGTTCCGCGACACCGGCGACCCCCTTCTAACGCTCCAACGTGAACTCCCCATCGCGATTCGTTTCGACAGTTACGCCTCCCTCCAGTCCAAGAGGCTCGGCCGAACCAGCGACTTCCAGTGGCCTTACTACATGAAGATCCTCTCCGGCGGGCAAATCGCGCGCAATGTGGGCTATTACCTCTACTTCCTTATGTCGGAGCGGGGGGAGGTGGCGGGGGTGGAGGACGCTTACGTCTACTTTAACGATCTTCTCGGCGTTGACCTGGACGTGACGGCCGGTCAGTTTCAAGTCTCGGACCCGCTCTTCAAACGGGAGCTGCGCCTGACGCTCGAAGATTACCAGATCTACCGGGTGCGCGTGGGCCGCACGCCGAGCAACCTCACCTACGACCGCGGCGTCACCGTGGCGTACGGATCACCCTTCGGGCTGGACGTGGTGGCAGAGGTCATCAACGGCAACGGGATCGGCCCAGCCGAGAACCCCTATACCTTCGACTCAGACAACTGGAAGAACTTCGCCCTCCGCGCCTCCCAATCCGTAGGCCCTGCCCGCCTCGGCGCCTTCGCCTACCTGGGCCGGGCCCGATTCCTGGACGCCACCAACAAGTTCTCGTACTTCGGTGTGGACGGGACCCTGGACCTCAGAAACAGGCTCCAGCTGAACGCCCAGTACCTCGAGCGATACGACGACAACCCGTTTTTCCTCCGCCATCCCCACAGGGAGCGGACGGTCCGGGGAGGCTTTGTGGAAGCGATTTGGGCCGTGCAAGGGGAAATGGGACGGCTTTTCGCCATTGCTCTGTACAACCGGGTGGATCCGGCGCGCGGCCTGCCGGAGCTACGGTACGAGACAGCCACGCTGAGCCTTACCTACCTGCTGCGGCGAAACCTCCGGGTGGTGATCGAAGGCACACGCGATCTCGAACTCCGCGCCAACCGACTGAGCGCGGGCTTCGTCTCGGCTTTCTGAGCTGAATGAAAACAGAGCGGGACCGGGCTCCATCAGGAGGCTTCGGCCCTGCTGTCCGTAGAAACGGGGCATGATCAGCACGACAGGAGAGAACGCGATGAGCCAAACACCGGATGCAAGGGCCCTGCAGGTCGCCCTGAGGATGGAAGAGGACGGCCGCAGGCTTTACCAGGAAGCGGCAGCGAAGGTCACAAACCCGCTCGCCAAACGAACCTTGGCCTGGCTGGCCGATTGGGAACTGGACCACATCGACCTCATCAAGCAGTTCTACAGCCGCCTGACCGGCACGGGCAGCTGGGGTGAGGTCAAGAAAACCCTGGCAGGGCGAACCATGCCCAAACAGGCCTTCCGCACACTCTTCGAGGAGGCCCGGCAGAACCTCGACCAGCTCCTGAGCACCGACAGCGAAGCCTTGGAGGCCTATAAGCTGGCGAGGGATTTCGAGAACAAGGCCGTGGGCTTCTACAATGAGCAGCTCCGCCACGTCACGGATAGCGAGGGCCGGGCTTTCTACGAATTCATGGTCCAGCAGGAGAAGGAGCACTACGAGATCCTGGACCGTTCCTACCGTTACCTTGAGAACCCCGCCCTCTGGCACGCGGAAGAGGAAAGTTGGATGTTTGACGGCGGCTGAGATACCTCCCGCTTGCCCAGGATGGGGGTGCGATGCCCAAGGGCAGGCGGGTCGTGCCGTCGGCGTGCACCGGAGAAAGCACGAGGGGCCACACCATGTCCGGTTCAGATGTCAGCCTCGTCGTGAACGAGGCAATCCAAATCGAGATCAATGGGCTGGACTCGTACCTGCGATTCGCGTCTCGCACCCGTCACCTGACGGGAAAGAACATGTTCATCCGTCTGGCCAAAGACGAGCTGGAACACTTGCGTCTGTTCGAGAAGCTGCGTCCCAAGCTCCTGGCGGGACAGCCCGCCTCGACCCAGGAGGCTGAAGTCAGGCCCATTTCCTTTGTACGCCCCCAACTCCGCAAGGTGGATCGGGTCACCAAGGGGGAAGAGCACGCGGACGAGCTGACCGCTCTCGAGGCTGCCCTCGAGCTCGAGAGGAAAAGCATCGAGTTCTACGGCCGGTGGGCGGAAGACGTCGCCGACCCGGAGCTTCGCAAGCTGCTCCTCTCGCTCAAGGAGGTCGAGGAGAGCCATTTTGACCTCCTCCAAGCGGAGATGGACAGCCTGACAGGCACAGGCTTCTGGTTTGGCGTCCCCGAGTTTGACCTGGAAGCAGGCTAAGTCCATCAGCCACGAGTCGACGGACAACGGCTGCTGAACGGGTAGGGTGAGAAGCGAGGGAGGCGAAGATGAAGTGGCGTTGCTCAGTCTGCGGGTACATTCACGACGGAGCCGCCGCCCCCGAGGTATGTCCCAAGTGCGGCGCCTCCAAGGACAAGTTCCAGCAGCTGCCGGACGAGGCGGCCAGCCTCATCGAGCGCTCGCGCCTCAGCAATGATCTGCACATGCGTCTTTCCGCCCTGCTGGACGAAGCGCTCGGCATCGCCGAGAAGGGGATACAGGACAACCTTGACCCCGCCTGCGTGAAGATCTTTACCCGGACCAAGGAATGTGCAACGCAGCTCAAGCAGGCGATCAAAGCGGAAATAGCCACGCACATCGCGAAGGGAAAGTGGGGCTAAGATGCACGACGGCAGGGGATCGGCGCACCTGCCGACCCCTTGCCACACCCAACACGGGATTCCAAAACGCGGCAGGCGGCGAAAAGCAGAGATGGTCGCGCCATCCCCCTATTCGTTTGCACGAGACAAGAGAGGAACGGTACCGCAAGCTCAACGGCTCTCGAGAACGCAGGGGGGCGTGACTCATGAGACGCCGGGCCGGTGCCAAGGAGATGCAATGGAGCATGGGTGATGGATCTGCCAGCTATTCGCGTGCCCGTTCTTGGGGCGAGCGGGTTCATGGCGATCGTGATGCTTCTTCACATGATCGTGTTCGCGAACTTCGTCGTGGGGGGACCTGTCCTGGCGGTGATCACCGAATACCTCAGCCTGAGGAGGAAAGATCCGCGCTTTGACCTTTTCGCTCGCCACCTGGCGAACATGCTCTTCGTCGCCATGGTCCTCGGTCCGGTCCTCGGCGTAGGGATCGTGGCGCTCAACACAGGGCTGTTCCCGCGCTTCTTTACCACGGGTGTGCGTGTGTTCTTCTGGCCTCTGGCCGCGGAGATCGTGGCCTTCCTCCTCGAAGCCATCTTTATCGTGGCTTACAAGTATACCTGGGACCGTCTGCGGGATCGCCGGGGCCTCCACATGAGCCTTGGCCTGTTGGGAGCCCTGGGTTCGTGGTCGAGCATGGCATTGATCAATGGCCTGGCCTCCTTCCTTCTCACGCCCGGCCGGTGGGTCCAGACAAGGCGCACCGTGGATGCCGTGTTCAACCCGTCCTTCCTGCCCTCGCTTTTGCACCGGGCTGTGGCGAGCCTCTCCCTGGCTGCCTTCTTTATGGTCGGGTATTCCCTGTACATGCGGAAGCGAGAGCCGGAACCGGGCTATGCCGCCTGGGCCCTCCGCTACGCCGGTCTGTGGGCGGTCGTCACCACCTCGCTCCAGTTCGTGCCCGGAGTCTGGTACCTGCAGAAGCTCCCAGCGGAGGTGTGGGCTAAGTTCCTGGCCGGCCCGCTTACACCCTACTGGTTCGGCGGGATCCTGCTGGCCGCCGCCGCCATCTTGATCCTTTACTACGCAACTCACCACGCAAGTCGAGCACTTGCCTGTCCCGCGGTCCGAGGCGCCATGTGGCTTTCCATCCTCATGGTCGTTGCGACGACCTGGCTCATGGGCTTCAGCCGCGAGCGGGCCCGCAAGCCCTACCTTATCTACGGGGTGATGTACGGAAATCAGCAGTGGGTCCAGGCGGAAGCCCCAAGCCAAGAAGCCGGAGCGGTCGACGCCAAAGCCCTCTTCCGCACTCACTGCGCAGCGTGTCATCCGGCCATAGGCGGCGACCCCTTCACCAAAGCCAGACAGTACCCGACCTCAGATTCCCTGGCTGCGTTCCTCCGCGACCCCGCGGCCCACGGCAAACCCAACATGCCCCCCTTCGACGGGACCGCGGAAGAGCTGCAAGCCCTTGTCGAGCACCTACGGACTGGCGGTGAATAGACACACCTCCGACTCTCGGGAGTCAGGCCGTTACAAGATCGAGGAGGAGCGGAGATGAAACTGCCGCCCGTACGATTGCCTGTCAGCAGTTCGGCGGCCATTGGAGTCGTTGCCCTAATCCACATCACGCTGGTGACCCTGGTGATCCTGGGGCCCTTGATCCTCGTCGCCACGGAATATCTCGGCCTCCGCAGACGCGACGAGCGCTACGATGCGCTGGCCAAACGCCTCACTCAGATTCTGATCGAGACCACCGTGATCGGCGGCATTTTCGGTAGCGCCCTGGTCGTGCTGCTCTTGGGACTATTCCCGGCGCTGATCACCACCCTCTTCAACATCTTCTTCTGGCCCTTGGTGCTTCAGCTCTTAGCCGGCTATCTCCTGAACCTCTTATTCCTGTGTCTGTACTACCTCCGCTGGGAAGCCATGAGGGAACGGCGCGCTGGCCACATGGTCCTCGGCCTGGCTGCCGGTGCAGCGCCCTTGCTTGTGGCTGCGGTCTTCAACGCCGGCGTAACCTTCATGGGGACACCCGGGCGATGGCCTCAGACCGGCAACCTGTGGCACGGGGTGTTCAATCCCACCTTCCTGCCAGGGCTCGTGCATCGGGCGGTCGCCAGTCTCGCTTTGGTGGGGGCGCTGGTCGTTGCCCAAGCCCTGTGGCGATCCAGACGTGGCGCTCCGGCAGATGGGACGATCTTCGAGATCCGGTACGGCAGCCGGCTGGCTGCGTTTGCCACACTTTTCCAAGTTCTCCCTGGCCTCTGGTACTACCTCGCTCTTCCGGCGGCCGCTCGCGATCTGCTGTGGGCGGACGTCTACGGCCTCTGGCTGGGCGGAATTCTGGCAGGAGCTATCGCCGTCGCGCTTCTGATCGTCTACGGAGTGGGGGCGCAAACGGGCCCCTCCCATCGGAGTCTGTGGGCGGCCATCGGACTTCTCGTCGCAAGCCTTTGGCTCATGGGGTGGACGAGGAGCGTAACGCGCGGCCACGACCTCATCGCCGGAATCATGGATTCCGGGCAGCAGTTTCGAACCCTGCCCGCCCCTCTGGTCCCCACGGCGAGCGGCGAGGCCCTTTTCGCCCAAAATTGCGGCATGTGCCATCCGGGCCTGGCCGGCGATGCCATCGCGAAGGCGAGAAAATACTCTTCGGACGAAGAGCTGAAGAGCTTCTTGCGGGATCCCGCCGCCCGCGGCATCGCCATGCCTCCCGTACAACTGTCGGAAAACGAACTGGAGACACTCCTGCGTTACCTTCGGCAGCAAGGCGAAATCCGGCCCAAGCAAGGCGGATCGGAAGGGGATCGGTAGTTTCTCCGGCAGTCTGAAAACATCGGGCGGGGCGACGTGAAAACTCCCGATTCGATAGGATTGAGCAGCGGGTAGAGGCAAGGCAATGACAGCGGCACGTATTGGAGTAACCGTCCTCTTCGCCAGTCTCCTGACTGTCGGTCTGGCGAGCAGGCCGATGCGCTACCACGCCTGCGGCAATCGGACTCCCTACGCCCTAACTACCCCTGCTGACTCCTTCTTAGGGAAGAACGTGCGCGTCGCAGGGACGGTCGCCCCGGACTCAGGCGTAGTGCTCCGAAGAGGCCCGCTGACGATCCGTGTCGCCCCCCTGCGAGGGGCCTCCGGCATCTGGATTCTCTTCCCTGCGTCGACAGCTTCCTTGCCCTCGGAGCAGCAGACCTTCGAAGGGCGCCTGGTCCGTTGTACCGAGGTCCCGTTTCTCCGCCGCGAAATGGCAGCGGTGCCGGCCATGGACTCGTCCGCCCTCGTTCTGGAGGAGGGGAATGTTCCCAGGCGAAAGGTGGTTTGGGTCTTTGTGGGCGTCGTGGTTGCGGTTTTTGCCGGCTCGCAAGGCCTCCTCAGCCTGTGGTCGAGGATCAGGAGGAGTTAGAACGTGGGAGGAGCGGTCCGCACCTCGGACGGCTGGGTGTTCTGGTCCCCCGATGGCCGGCGCGAGCGACGGTACCGGCTGGTACCGATGCCGGAGGAATTTGTCCGCTGGCAGCTGGAGGCGCGCCGGCACCTATATCGCCGACTTTCGGAAGCCAAGGAGGAGGTCCACTTTGCCCCGCCGCATCTTCCCGTGCTCGCAACCCGAAACCCTCGGGAATCCGATCACCCTATTAACCTGAGCGTAAAGGGGATCGCCCTTTTCCCTGTCCGGGAGCTTCTCGGGCCGATCGTCCAGCAGATCGAAAGGATGCTGGCCCAAGCAGCCCCTTCCCCCCTTCCGTTGTCCCTTGCGCAGCGGAGCGACTTCGTGGCCGGACTGTTCCGAGAGCCTGGAGAAGTCGACCGCTACGCGTTCGGCGGTTTGGAGATTTTCGAGGGCACAACCTTTCGCAACCTTGGGCGGGACCCACGGGCCACCCTCCTGTTCGTGGGGGACGGTCCGGAATATCCCTGCTACCAATTCGATGTGGTCTCCGAAATCGTAAGGGAAGGGGACCTGCGCTACCGCTACCTGTCCGGTCTCCGCCGCCTGTTCGAGGGCGATTCTTTCCACGTGCGCCAGACTCGTTACCCATGGGGGTACGTGTTCTGGATCGTTGGGGTACGGGACAAGACGCCGAGACCGAGGTCCTGAGGTGAGCCTCAATTATCGGAAGCTTCTGGTCGCAGTCGATGGATCCATCTGGTCCCGCTGGGCCACGGAGTGGGCCATTCGCGTTGCCCAGCATTGCGGGGCGGAAGTCCACGCCCTCCACGTTTACGCTGCGAGGCTCCACGAGACCCGTTTCCAGCAGATGGAACCGGCGCTGCCCGACACGTACCAGAAGGAAGCGAATCTGGCGCGGCTACGGCGCACGCACGCTGCCCTCATTGGGGAAGGGCTCCAGCTGATCGCCCAGTCCTACCTGCGGGAGGCGGAGCGCCGGGCCCGGGAGCTGGGCGTGGCGTTCACTCCCGTCCTTCGGGAAGGGAAACACTTCGTGGAAATCCTGAGATACGGGAAGGAGTCGCAAGCCGATCTGCTGGTGCTTGGAGCCAAAGGACTCGGCGGCTCCGAACGTGTTCCGCTGGGCAGCGTGGCCGAGCGCGTCCTGTGGGCTGCGGAGTGCGATCTACTTATCGTCCGCTCCGCTTTTCCTACCGGCAGCGGCGGCATCCTGGTGGGGGTCGACGGCTCGCCCTACAGCCTGGCCGCTGCCCTCCAGGCATCCCGTTGGTCCCATTGCCTCAGCCTTCCCGTGATCCTGGCAGCAGCTTACGATCCGGCATTCCACACCGGCGTGTTCCGGACCGTGGCCGATGTTCTGCCGGAAGACGCGGCAGCTCGGTTCGATTTTCGGAGCCAGGAACGTCTGCACAATGAGATCATCGACCAGGGGCTTGCCCATCTCTACCGGTCGTATCTGGAGCAGGCGGCGAGCGTAGTCGCCAGCCCCCATCCGCCCGAAACGCTTCTCCTGGAGGGGAAGCCCTTTGAGGCGCTAGTGGAGCAGGCCCTGCCGGGCCGCGTGAGTCTGATCGTGGTCGGACGTCACGGCGCTCATCGTGAGGGGATCCACCCCATCGGCTTCAACGCTGTCGCCGTGGCGCGCTACTGCCCCGTTTCCGTTCTGATTTCGAGCGCAGAGTCCGCCCCGCAGGACCTCCGCGAAGTGGCCTCCGAAAAAACGGTGACGTGGGATCCGCAAGTCGAGGAACGGCTTCAGCGGATCCCCAGCTTCGTCCGTGGGATGGCCAAGAAGACGATCGAGCGCTTTGCGAAAGAGCAGGGCTACGACCGGGTTACCCTGGACGTCTACGAACGCGCCAGGAAACATTTCGGGATGTAGCGGCCGATAGGGAAGGATCGCGCGGTTGGAGGCGGGCCCGGGGAAAGGGCTTGTGCTCGGGGCGACCCGCGCCGGTGAACGGGGGCTGGAGGAGCGTCGGCGCCGTTCGGGGTAGGGAGCACAAGAACCGCCGGCAGCCGGTAATCGAAAAAAGGGATTGGCACGTGCGGTACATCTGCCAGGTTTGCGGCTACACATACGACCCGATGCAGGGTGACCCCAGTCAGAACATCCCGCCGGGGGTTCCGTTCGAGGCTCTGCCGGCCTCGTGGGTCTGTCCCGTCTGCGGCGCGAGTCGGTCCCTGTTCGAACCCGAATCTGCTCTGGAGGAAGGGGAAGAACGACCTGCGGTGTCCGGTCGGGTGGTGATCGTGGGCAACGGGGTGGCCGGGTTCACCGTGGCGCGAGAGCTGGCCAGAAGGAGCTCCGGCCTCGAGATCCACGTTCTTGCCGAAGAACCTCACCACTACTACGCCCGACCTCAGCTCCCCCGTCTGCTTTCAGGCGAACTGGAGGTCAAGGACCTGGTCTTCTACGACGAGACCTGGTACGAGAGGCGCGGGATCCGCGTCCATCTGAGCGATCCTGCGGTGGCCATAGATCGCTTGGGGCGCGGGGTCTCCCTGCGCAGCGGGGGCACCCTTGGCTACGACTGGCTCGTCCTGGCGTGCGGAAGCCGGCCCGCCGTCCCGCCCATTCCGGGCGCTGGGAAAGACGGGGTCTTTACCCTGCGGACCATCGAAGACGCCTTAGAGATCAGGCAACGGGCGCGCAACGCCGAGCAGGTGGTGATTCTCGGAGGGGGCCTATTGGGGCTGGAGGCCGCCCGGGGATTTCGCAAACTGGGCCTCGCGGTGACCGTGGTGGAAATAGCCCCTTACCTCTTGCCACGCCAATTGGACGGAGCCGGGGGCGAGATCCTGAGGCAGCTCCTGGAGCAACAGGGAATTCGGTTTGTTCTCGGGATCCCCGTAGCGGAGTTCGTCGGAGAACGCTCCGTGAAGGGCGTCCGGCTTGCGGACGCCCGCACGCTCGAGACGGAGCTTGTGCTCCTCAGTGCAGGGATCCAGCCGGAGGTGGAATTGGCTCGAGCATCCGGACTGGCCTGCGAAAGGGGTATTCTCGTAGACGATCATCTGCGCACAGAGGACCCGCGCATCTACGCCTGTGGAGATGCCGCTCAGCACCGGGGCCGCATCTACGGGATCATCCCACCCGCGATCGAGCAGGCCCTCGTGGTCTCGAACAACGTGCTCGGCAGAGAAGCCATGTACGCGGGATCGGTCCCCGTGGCGACGCTCAAGGTAGCCGGCATCGACTTAACTTCCGTGGGCGAGGTGCACGCTGAGGGATCCGACGTCGAACATGTTCGTGCCTCCCGCCCCGAGGAAGGCCGCTACCGAATGATCGTGTTACGGAATGGGAGAGCAATAGGGGCCGCCCTCCTCGGCCTTCGCCAGGAGGTGCCCCGGGTTCTTCAGCTCGTGGCTCAGCAGGCTAACCTTGGACCGGTGCGGAAGCAGCTTGAGGACCCCGACTTTCGCCTCGACGAATGGGGCTGAAGTAACAGGAGAACCAATTCCGAGCTACACCCGAGGGGGTCGGGTTATCTGAGCTGCCAGAGAGATTCCGGGACGGGAGGAACGGAGCGCCTCCCGGATCGGCGCTCGAGTTGCGGTTCCCGAGAGGGGGCCGCTCCGAATTCCCTCTGGGGACGAATCGAGCCGTATCAGACACAAGAACTTGAACTCGTAGACGCAGCAAGAGGAGGTGACAGACGTGGGTGCACTTCGTATTACGGACGGTGTCTACTGGGTCGGTGTCTTGAACGCGAATCTGCGCTGGTTCGACATCGTTGTTCCGACCGAACACGGGACCACCTACAACTCCTATCTCATTGTTGATGACAAGATCGCCCTCATCGACACCGTGCACGCCGACTACACCCCCCTGTTTCTAGAAAAGCTCGCCTCCGTGGTGGATGTGAGCAAGATCGACTACGTGATCGGCCACCACGCCGAGATGGACCACTCCGGGTCCTTGGCTCGAATCCTGGAGCTTGCCCGCAACGCCGAGGTTGTGAGCTCCAAAGCCGGCGTGCGCTATCTGCAGCAGGTGGCCCACCGCGAGTTCAAGGCGCGCGTAGTGGGCGATGGAGACGAACTGCGGCTTGGCAACAGGACTCTCCGCTTCCTCGCGGCTCCTCTCTGGCACTGGCCCGAGACCTTTTTCACCTTTGCGGTGGAGGACGGAATTCTATTCTCCTGCGACGGCTTCGCGTCCCACTACGCCGACGAGAGGATGTTCGACGACCAGATAGGAGACTTCACGGCCGACTTCCGCCTCTACTATGACCACATCATGAGGGTCAACAAGAGCAAGATCTGGCAGGCGGTTCAGAAGGTCGAAAAACTCGATGTCCGGATCATCGCGCCGAGCCATGGGCCTATCCTCCGGCAGCGCGCCCAGTGGGCGATCCAGAAGTACGCCGAGTGGAGCCGGCCGGTGGAGAAATCCGACAAGCGCGTCCTGATCTTCTACGTTGCCGCGTACGGGAACACGGCGCGCATGGCCAAGGCCGTGGCGGAAGGGCTTCGGGAGGCTGGGGTCAACGTAAGCCTCTACGACGCCCAGGGACTGGACATCGTTTCCCTCTTCGATGCCATCGAAGCGGCCGATGGACTCCTCTTCGGATCCCCGACGTTTAATGGGGACGCGGTCAAGCCTATTTGGGACGTGCTTTATTGGCTGTCCTTCGTAGAGGTGAAAGGAAAAAAGGGCGGAGCTTTCGGTTCCTACGGCTGGAGTGGAGAAGCCACGCGGCTGATCGAGGCCCGTCTTCAGGACCTCAAGCTGTCGGTCCCCGTGCCGGCCGTTAAGGCGACCCTGGTGCCAACCGAGGAAGATCTCGCCCGCTGCCGGCAATTCGGACGTGACTTCGCTGCCCAGCTGTGAGGTCCGGCAGCCAGAGCCACCCGGGGGAGGTGACCGTGGGAATGACACGCGGGCTCCTTACGATGCAGCAAGAGCGCACAGCCGGACAAGCTCTGACACGGAGGGAGTTTGTGGCCACTACGTTGGGCGCAGGCCTGGCGGCTTTCTCGCAACCGGGTTCTAACCGGCCTCCCCAGAGGGAATCCTTGCCTACCGTCCCCTTCGGTCCCTACCGCATCAGCCGGCTTGTGGTGGGGGGCAATCCGATCAGCGGGCATTCCCACTGGTCACCGGAACGCGACGAGGAGATGATGGACTACTTCTCGGCGGCCAACGTCAAAGCTCTGCTGCGGCGGTGCGAGGAGCTGGGCATCAACACCTGGCAATCGCGCGGGGACGCTCACATTCGGCGGCTCCTTCGCGAGTATCGCAACGAGGGCGGCACCATCCAATGGATCGCGCAGACCGCGTCCGAGTACGCCGATCTCCGGCGCAATATCCGGGACATTGCGAGAATGAGGCCCATCGCCATCTACCACCACGGCTCGCGCACGGACCGCCTGTGGCAGGAGGGGCAAATCGAATCGCTTCGGGATCTCCTGAAAGAGATTCGCGACACCGGGGCCCTGGTGGGTGTAGGCAGCCACATCCCCGAGGCCCTCGAGTACGTGGAGGAGCGGGGCTGGGACGTGGACTTCTACATGGCCTGCTTCTACAACGTAAACCGCCGTGTCGAGGGCAAGGAAGCTTACCTCCCCGAGGACCGCGAACGGATGGTCCGGTTCATCCGCTCCACACCCAAGCCATGCCTGGCCTTCAAAGTGCTCGCGGCGGGCCGTAACGCCTCCACCCCTCGCGACGTCCGGGAGGCGTTCGCCTACGCCTTCGCCAACCTCAAACCTAACGATGCGATTGTCGTGGGGATGTTCCCCAAGTACAAAGATGAAGCGGCCGAGAATGCCGCCATCGTGCGAGAACTTCTGTTGGGCCGGTCTGGTTAGGGACGCCTGGCGAATAGAAGCGGAAGAGGCGCAACACAAGAGAAAAGACCAAAGCTCACAAGCCGATGGAGGAGCAGCTATGGCCAAGTGGCGCTGCCGCAACTGCGGAACCGAGGTGAAGGGCCGCTGCAGACCAAAGGCCTGCCCCCAGTGTGGGGCCCCCAAGGAAGATCTGGAGAAGATCGAAGACTGAAGCTCAAGGTATGGAGTCGGGGCCTCTGCGGCCTCGGCTCCCGCTCCCTCGGCTGCTGCGAAAAAGGCTCAGGGATCGCCGGTGCCGCGCGGCACGATCACCTTCGCCGTTGCCGGCGCAGTGAGGCGCAGGGGGGGACGGAGCGCAATCTTCCCGTAGTCCCGCAAGACCAGGGTCGCCACCGAGAGGGAACCGTGTTTTACCTCCAGGACCACGCGAACCTCGGAGGCAGCTGGCTCGAGAGATACCGTACCCCAGGCGTAGCCATTGGACCAGAACCAGGTCACGGGACTTTCGGGGGCGCGGAAGACAAGCGTTTTCTCCACACCGGAGTAGTGAAAGCCTGTGATGGCGAGTACTGCGGCCCACGACGCCATGGCACGCGCGTAGTGATGGCCGCATTCCGCTTCGTCGAACGGATTTCGCCGCCGGCCATCGTAGCGGGCGCGCACATCGCGGATGACCCGCAACCCCTCTTCCACCATGCCCTCGTACAGCATCCCCACGGCCGCAGTGTACTCAAAACCGGTCATGACCTCATTGAAGTAGGAGAATGGGAACTTGGGGCGCCCCTTGGGGTAGGCGGCCATGAGAAGAGCTGCCTCATCGCCCGCCGCGTAGGTCCGCATGTTGTTGAAATGGTCGAACAGGCTTTCGCGGCGATTGTACCGCAGGATGCTCGTCAGAGCCGCTCGTACGTGTTCCCGCTCCACCAGGTAACCGAGTCCGCAGATGTGCGCCATGTACTGGCCGACGAGCTGGTCCACCAAGCACCCGTTGGCGAGCTGGTAATCCGGATGCTCAAGATCCTTCGCCCCGGCGGAACCGCGGAACATCGGGAGAACGGTTGGGTCGACTTGTGGGACCAGGACCTTGTGTTCGTAGTATTCCCCGTTGAACAGGTTCTCATCGATCCAGCGGCTCCCGTTTTCGAAGAGAGCCCGGCAAGTCTGGGCGAAATCGTGCTCACCGAGGTAGCGGGCCATCTCTTCAGCCGCTCGTAGGGCCCCCAGGTACCAGATGCCCATCTGCGGATTCGGTCCGAAATACTCGACGTCCATGGTATTGTGCTGAATCCCCTCCATCACGCCGTCTTTGTCCGCGTCCCAGCCGCCGGGGATCCAGCAGAATTCCAGGGCCCTGCGGACATTGGGCCACAAGCGTCGCAGAAAACCGTCGTCGCCCGACAGCTGCCAATCACGGTACATTTTCATGATGGTGCCCATCTGGCCGTCGGCGGCGGCAAAGCCGCGCAGCTCCCGGTTTTTCTCGAGGGGAAGGGCAACGCGGAAATTCATCAGGCCGTCCGGGTGGGTGGCATAGCCGAACTCTACTTCGCGCATGCTCTGCGCCAGGGTTCCGAACAGGAAAGCGGTGGCCTGCTCATAGTTCCACACGTGCGTGCAGGATCCGTGGCAACAGCCGCCATCGTCGAAGGTTCCCTCCCAGCCCAGGAGGTGTCCGCTCGGGATGCGGAAGCAGGTGTTGGAACGAAGCGTGCTCAGATTGAACAAGGCTGCTTCCTTCACCTCCAACGGCAGGTCGCTCCCGACCAAGGCATTGACGAATTCGATGGTCTTCTCCTCCAGCATCGGAAGCTGCGGCACTACCTTCTCTACCACGTCCCACGCATCCTTGAACTGCCTTGCGTAGTAATTGCCGACGATCTCCTTCCCGCTCCAATCCTGTCGGTTGGGAAAGTGCCAGGCAATGAGAAAGCGCACGAGATGGGTCGCGCGGGGAGGGATCCGGAAACTCACGGCAAGGGAAGCCAGGGGGGTATCGGAATTTGGTTCGTAGTTCTGGTCGAACCGGCCGTTCTCGGCGAAATCGTCCCACACGTCCAGCAGCGTGCCTCCCCAGAAGCGAAGAGGGGTTGCGGTGCGATAGGAAACGCCCTCCTCGGCAAGGGTGACAAAGGCGATGGTTCCCCACTGGGGGGCCTCCTTGGCCACACCAGCAGACCACATATAGATGCCCTGAAACCCCTTGCCTTTGCGGAAGTCGTTGCGGTTCTGCTTCGCCCCGGTCACGACGAACTTGTTGCTCCAGGTCCGGGTCAGCTCGTGCCCGTCCATTCCGATGAAGTTCTCGAAGTTGCCGCAAATGGAAACGTCCAGAGGGCTATCCGTCTCGTTCCGGACCTCGTAGGTCAACACGAAGACCGGCAGCCCACTGGCTTCGGGATCTCCAGGTATTAGGGGATTGAAAGCTTCCGCCGAGACGCGCACGGGCATGTTTTCGTCCCAAAGGTTCACACGACCAAAGGGATAGGACGCCTCAAAGGTAGCGTGGCGGAACCTGGGCAGGCCGTGGTTGGGCACGGCCGTCCCCATCATGCTCTCGTATTCGTGATCTGCGAGGGGGCCGAGGAGGGCTTTGGTCTGGGTGAAGCCATCCGGGTACCGAATCCAGATGGCGAAGAAGGGTAGGACGTGTTCCAGCGAGGCGTGCACCCCAGGTCCCGCGTGGAAATCTTTCGCCGCTCGATTGACGATCTCCCAGTCCCTGAGCTCGCCGCGGCCACCGAACGAGATGGTGCCGGTGCCGATCCCGCCCACGGGAAGCGCAATCCGTGCGATGTGCTGCTCATCGTAGCGCCGGAGCACGGCCCATCGCGACCCTGCGCTCGTGGCAGAGGCCAGGAAGAGCAGCCCTGTAAACCCCAAGAGCGCACATTTAGCGACCGCACACAACATCTTCCACCTCCTCAGGGAAGGTTATCTCCGTCTCTCGGCGCGAGTTGTTCCAGAACAATAAGGGCTCGCGCCCGAGTTTCCGAGCACGAGCCCGCTGTGCAATCTCCCGTTCTCTTTCCTCGGCCGGGACTACTTCTTCCCGTGGCAATAGCCGCAGAAGCCTTCCCCCGCTCGGGCCCGTACATGGCAGTTAAAGCAGACAGCGCCTGCGTCGTGATGGAACTCCGCCCCCTCGCCGAAGCGATCTGCGAACCCGGCTCCGTGCGTCCGCGGGTCCGTACCCCTCACCCCGTCAAAGTCCGTGTGACACAGGAGGCAATTGGGATCGGATCCCTGGACGTCGTGGCAGGCCGCACAACGTTCGATGTCGCGTTCCGCCAGCTCTGCGTGCTTTCCCCCGCCCGAGCCGACGGCACCGCGGCGCGCTCCCCAATCGGGCCCGCCGTGCCAGGCCGGCCGATGCAGGAAGGCCCCCGCACGGCTCCGCTCCGTGTGGCACTCCACACAGGTCCGATTCCCCTCGTGGCAGACCTGGCATTGCTCGGCCTTGCCCTCCGCCTCCAGGGAGTGCCAAAAGCGGTAGTTCAGGTCGTGCACCCGCGAAAGAACCAAGGGAGTTTGCCCCGAAGCT
This sequence comes from candidate division KSB1 bacterium, assembly GCA_034506315.1. GTDB lineage: Bacteria > Zhuqueibacterota > Zhuqueibacteria > Oleimicrobiales > Geothermoviventaceae > Zestofontihabitans. The sequence continues at coordinate 45,905 of JAPDPT010000004.1, forward strand.
GGTCGGAAGCTTGCGAAGTATTCCGTCGGCAGAACCTTAGCCGTCACGAGGTCGACAGCCTCGTGGCAGTCCTGGCACTCGCGGTTCTGGTGGCAGTGGGCGCAATCCTTTTCACCTCCGGCCCGGAGGCGTACCATGTGTTCGTGCGCCCAATCGGAGGCGTGATCGAGCGGCAGAATCTCCACTTCCCCCACGTGACACAGCTGGCACTCCTGCGAGACGAGGGTCCCGTTGTGACAAACGTTGCAGCTCTCCCGCGGCGGAATCTTCTTACCGTCGCCAAGATCCACCTCGTCGATCCCTTTGTGACAGGCGAGGCACTGCAGGCGGGTCTCGGCGACGTGGGTGGCGTGGCTGAACCGGAACGAGCGAACCGGGTTGGCCAAGGCCTCCAGTCTATCCTGGGACACGTGGCAGAGGAGGCACTGCTTCTCGTCCGTTACGTCGTGGCAGGAGCCGCATTGTTCCATCGTGGGCAGCAGACGATCGGAGGACTCCTTGCTCTCCGCTGCCTCGGCGTGACAGACATTACACTCTGCCCCTACCTCCCGGACGTGCTTCCTATGGGAAAACTTAATGAGTTCCTTCCTGCTCTGGCCCCAGGCGCCCAACCACAAGAGCGACGCGAGCGCCGGGATGACCGCGATCGGTAACCATGAAGCCCTTACCGCGTTCCTCATCGCCCGATCTCCCGTTGGCCCTGAGCGAAACTCCGTCTCTATCCGGCGATGCGGGTTCGGAAGCCATATGTGACGCGCAGGAGAGCTCGCACGTCTACGTCCACGTGTCGGTTCTGCAGTCCCTGCAGCTCCATGTCCACCCGCAATCCCCTTGCCGGCAACCAGGTGAGGCCCAAGATCTCAGCCAACGTGTGCTCCCATTCGCCGTCCAACCCGTACTCCTGGTAGGTGCTGTAGTTGGAACTCACGTGCAGCCAAAGCCGCCGATCCAAGCGCCAGTGGTAATCGCCCGTTAGGCCCCAACGGTCACCGCCGTAGCCGGACTGATGAGCCACACCCAACGTTCCCCCCCGCGCGCGGATGCCCACCGCGAAGCGAAGACTCGACTCCTCCTCAAAAGCGAGGTACGCGACACGACCGAAAAGTCCCACCTCGCGGGAAAAAGCGTAGAGCAAACGTGCTGCCATTTCCTGGCTGCTCTTCTGGGAAAACACGCTGAAGATCGAGTTCCCGTCGACCAGGGGATTGCGGAAGATGTAGTCGCCCCCTACTTCCAGCTTGCCGAAGCGAGTGCGGATGTTCCCCTCTGCACGCTGGAGCCGATTCAGGAGCAAGTCGTAGTCGAGTCGGCCTGACCATTCGGCCCGACCAGTCTGTTGCCAGAGATCTATTCCCACACGGCGCTGCTGCAGAGCCGAGATCTTCTCCAGAAGCCATCGATGGGCGGTGTACTCGCCGGGAAGGAGGTAGACCTTACGGGCTCTGCTTTTTTGCACGAAGCTCACGGCAAGGCGCGTTCTCTGCCACCCCGTGCTCCGCAGCCGGCCTCCCAGCATGTGGCTCTCGTTCCACGAGTCCAGCTTCACGCCGTGAACCAACGGCATCTGGAGGCCGGCAAACGCCTCCAGCTCCGTTTTCTCCAGCAAGCCGAAGCGGGTAAAGACGCCGTCCAGTGTCCCGAAACCCACCCCCGCGAAAATCCTTTGGCGCCCGAGCCGGACCTCTCCCGTCGGGAAGTCGTAGCGCAGATAGGCACTGTAGAGCCAGAAGCGCGGATCGTCAACGGTGTTCCCGCGCAGGTCGGTGTTGGCCAGCCCGTACAGGTGCAAGGACAGGTTCCGGCCAGCGATCTTCGTGGCGGAGAGATCGAGAGTCTGGTAGTACCGGATGTGCTGACTCGTGGCCTCGTAGCCGGGGGCTCGTTCGAACCCGTAGAAAGTCGAAGAAAGCCGTCCGCGCAGCTCCTGGCCGTGCAAATCGCAGAAGGCCACAATGAGAGCGGCCAGAGCAGCTTCGAAGCGAACCCACCGGCTCAGTCGCAGCCTCGGCAACTTCATGGGAGTCCTCACCTGCTCGTGGTTGCCCTGTCCTCGATGGCGCTACGGAACCCGTTCCACGACGACTGACTCGTTGGCCTGGACTTCCTCCGAAACCATCGCCCCCTGGCTGACTTTCTGTTGCAAGTAATCGCGCGTGAGGTACAGCGCGGGGTTCAGGTGACAAGGTCCGTAACAGCCGCTGTTCTGCGGCGTCTTTTTCTGGATGTTGTGCGGACTGGCGTACGTCCACGTCGGGGCCCCAGCGAAGTTTCCGAGGTTGACCCCCCACTCGCTGTAGCTCGTGGGGTTAACCGGAGCATGGCGCAGAACCACCCAGTCCCAAGGATGGCGGTCGTCCTTTACCGGGTTCTTGCCGATCCGGAAATCGTCCTCCGAGAGGGCCAGCTGACTTGTCTTCGTCCCCACGTGGCACCCGTAGCAGTTGCGATATCGTTGGGCGTGGCAAACCTGGCACTGGACCTTCCTGACCATCAGGCGGTGGTAGACATTGGTCGTGGTTTCGGAGAGGGCCTCCGGGTGGCAGTTAGTACAGCGGGGCAGATCGGCCACGTGGTAGCGGGTGGAATCGAGCCTCCCGCTCCCGTGGAACCCGCCGCGGGGGTGGCAATCGAAGCAGGTCATCCCGCGCTCGTAGTGCACGTCGGGTTGCGTGCCGGGAACCTGCCCTGTAAACTCCCTAATCGTCCGCTCACCGTGGCAACGGAAACAGCCCTCCTCCACGCTCGGCTCGCCCGTAATCGAATGCATACGCCCTGCCGAGACTCCTGCCCCCGCAGAAGGACGCACGTGGCACTTGCCGCAACTGGCGTGGCAGGCACCGCACGCCTCCTCAAACATCGCCCTCGCATTTCCAGCTACCGGCGAGCCCGTGCGCCTCTCGATCGCCCGTAAGAAGCCCTGCTGAGATCCGTGCGCACTTTGCTCGTATAGTGCAGCCACCCGGCCGTGGCATGACGCGCAAACGTTCGCCCCTCGACCCGATGGATCCCTGATGACCCCCCGATGCGCCTGCTCCTTGGTGGCGGGTCCTGCCTGGCCTGCGTGGCAACCCGTGCAGCCTCGCCGCCCGTGGACGCTGGTCACAAACTCTTGGCTCACTCCCATCTGAGGCTGATAGGAGGCAGCCACGCCGATCACGTGACACGTTTCACACGTCCCTTCGCCAGGATCAAGGGCTTCCGTTGGTGAACGCTTCGTACAGCTCGCGAGGCCCACAAGACCCAAAATCGCCGCGACGAGGAGAAGACCTCGAAACCTACCCATTCCTTCCTCCTGCTGAAGACGACGAGGCACCGCCTTTCGACAGGCATATGGGCACTGGCCTCTCGCCCCCCTGCGCGCCGCAAGGTAATAGCGCCTCGACAAGAAGTCAAGGAAGAAGTTCCGCGCCCGATCCCCCAGGAGTCGCCTGGTCTTCGTCGACAAGACGGGCAAGCTCTCTTGCAGATGAGTGACGCGCGTTAGGCCCCGCATCTGAAGGGAGCTTGCGCTAGCGGCGCCCTCAAGACGACGCGCTTCCTTCGGACTCCACCGTGGGCGGCGGTGGCTCAGGAATGCCGGGGCGCCGGGAAACACCCGTGCGCTCCCCCGCCAGGGGCGCCGGTCGGTGGGGTTTCTTGAGCCTCCAGCGTCGGAGGAGGGCCAGTCGCTTGAGCAATTGAATGCCGAGGGCGGGATCCACCCCTTTCGGACAAGCCTCGGAGCAAGCCCCTGCCAGATGACAACGCCACGGTCCCTCCGTGCCGGCGGCCACCTTCAGCCTCTCGTCCATTCCCGCATCACGCGTGTCCTTGCAGTAGCGATAGGCCTGAGCCAAAGCCTGCGGCCCGAGGTACTGAGGATCTGTGGCCACGGTAGGACAGGCGGTCAGGCACAACCCACACTTGATGCAGTAGGTGAACTGGAGGAATTCCTCCAGCTCCTCAGGCTTCTGGAGGAATTCGCCCGTCGGCTGCTCCAGCTCGCGTGGGTCGCGGATCACGTACGGGCGAACGGTACGATGCTTCTCAAAGAGGGGCCCAAGATCCGGGACCAGGTCCTTCACCACGGGATAGTTCGGCATCGGCCGCACGTCCACGGTGTCGGAACCGAGCTCCAGGATCTGGGTTTGGCAGGCCAGGCGAGGAAAGCCATTGATGAACATCCCGCAGGATCCACACACACCCATCCGGCAGCTGAAGCGATAGGCCAGCGTGGAATCCAGATTATCCCGGACGTAATGTAAACCATCGAGCACTGTCATGCCCCGATAGACGGGGACCTGGAATTCCTGTACGTAGGCTTTCCCCTCTTCAGGCCGGAAGCGCTGCACCCGGAACCGAACGACTTTCACCACTTCTTCGCCGAAGCTCTGAGCCGTTTGCTCCCTCTCGCGATCCATCGGCTTTTCCCTCCTACCGCACGTAGGCCACGATCGCCGCCACGGTTCCCAGAACGAAGAGAGAAATCCCGAGGGCCAGCACTAACCATTGGATCACGCGCGCTGCCACACGGCCCGGGTTCAGCTCGAGCAGGATGTTGCGCAAGCCGTATAGACCGTGGTACAGGGCCGTCCCCAACAGAAGCACGTAGGCTACCGTGAAGAGAAGCTTCTTACTTCGTACGACCACCGAAGTCCAGCTGAGGGGATCCGGATAGCCGGTGCCCATCGCAGCCAGGATGTCCTCCAGATGCATGATGCCCATATGGACGGCCAGCAGCACAAGGATCACTATTCCCGCCGCCAGGTGCAGTGTCCACAACGTCGCCTCGCGCATGCCTATTCCTCCCTGGCTAATGGCCCAGAACGAAAAAGTCCCAGCCGCCGGCAACGATGAGCGCCGCCGAAAGGATCATCAGGGCAAGGAACAGTGGGCGTTGTCGCCGGTGTGCCACGGGGTAGGGGTAAACGGGGCGCCCTGGGCGTCCGAGCGTGAAGCCCAGTTCGCCCAGGATCAGCCGTACCCCGTTGAGGGCGTGGTAGGCAAATGCGACGTAGACGAGAAACTCCCCAAACCGGAAGACCGGCTTGTTCAAGAACCCCATCACCGACTCCCACGCCCCTTGCCCAAGGGCCCGGGAGGAGGTGACGAAGACGTGGAGAAGAAAATAGGCCAGAATCCCCAGGCCGGTGATCCGGTGGAGGAGATAGGCATACCGCTCCACCCCGAAACGTCCGGCGTAGGCCCACCCGAGGATGCCCAGGCGGCCTGTCCTTGCACGGTTCATCGCAGCTCCTCCGCTCTCGCCGGTCTCAGTACTTCCGCTCAACTGGCTTCCAGGTGTTGATCACCACTGGCTTGTACTCCAGGCGGGGGCCTTCTGGCGTGCGGAAGGCAAGGGTGTGCTTGAGCCATTTCTCGTCGTCGCGCTTTGGGAAGTCGCGGCGGGCGTGGGCCCCTCGCGATTCCTCCCTTGCCAGGGCCCCGGCCAAGAGCACCTCGGCCACGTCGATCAGGTTTTCGGTCTCCAGAGCGTGGATGAGGTTGGTATTGTAAGCAGACCCCTTATCCTGGATCGAGATGCTGCGGAAGCGCTCGCGGATCTGGCGCACGCGCTCCAGCCCCGCGCGCATTTCCTCGCCCGTGCGGAAGACGCCCGCTGCCCTCACCATCGTATCGCGCAGTTCCTGACGGAGCCGGTACGGGTTCTCCGGGCCTTCGCGCTTGAGGAGATCGCTGAAGATACGCTCCTGCTCTCGCCTCACCTGGTCCTCCGGCGCCCTGGGGATTTCGGTCATCTGCATGGCGTACTCGGCAGCCTTCCTCCCCGTAATGGCACCCCAAACCAGACACTCAGCCGTCGAATTCGTACCGAGGCGATTGGCACCGTGCAAACTGACAGCCGCGACCTCTCCCGCCGCCCAGATGCCTTCCACGCGCGTCTTACCGTCGATATCCGTCTCCACGCCGCCCATTGAGTAGTGGGCCACCGGACGGACCGGGATGGGCTCGTCAATGGGGTCAAGGCCCAGGAACTTCAGGGTCACCTCGCGGATGAGGGGCAGTCTCTCGAGGATCTTTTGCCGGCCCAGATGCCGCAGATCGAGGTGGAGGTAATCGAGTCCTCGCGGCCCCTTGAAGCCGCGACCCTGCTCGATCTCGGTCATCATAGCCCGCGAGATGACGTCGCGGGGGGCAAGCTCCATCCGCTCCGGCGCGTAATGGGCCATGAAGCGCTCCCCCCGGTTATTGAGCAGGTAGCCGCCCTCTCCGCGGCAGGCCTCGGTCATCAGGATCCCGCTCGGGATCAGACCCGTGGGATGGAACTGCAGGAACTCAACGTCCTCAAGCGGGATCCCAGCTCGATAGGCCAGAGCCAACCCGTCGCCGGTCACTGTCTGAGAGTAGGTCGTGAAGCCGAAGAGAGTCCCCGCCCCTCCGGTGGCAATGATCAGGGCTTTCCCTTCCATCACGTAGAACTTGCCCGTAGCCATCTCAATGAGGGTAAGCCCCCGGAAACGGTTGTCCTCCACGAGGATCGAAGTCGCGAACCACTCGCTGTAACCCTTCCAGTTGTCGTACTTGAGGAGCGTATCGTAGAGGGTCTGCATCTCAAAGAAGCCGGTCTTGTCCTCGGCGAAGGTGGCTCGCGGGAAGCTATGTCCCCCGAACGGCCGCTGAGCGATTCGGCCGTCCGGCTCCCGCGACCACGGGATACCCCAGTGATCGAGGAGGAAAATCTCCTCTGGCATGCTGCGCACGAAGCGGTGCACGACATCCTGGTCGGCAAGAAAGTCGCTGCCTTTGACCGTGTCCCAGGCGTGAAGTTCGAAGCTGTCGCCCTCCTCCGGGCGTAGGACTGCGGCCGTCCCCCCCTCGGCGCACACCGAGTGGGCCCGCATGAGCTGGACTTTGGAAACCAGAGCGACGTTCACTTTCCCGCCGCTCACCCGGCAGGCCTCGACGGCTGCCCGCAATCCTGCCAGCCCCGATCCCAGAATGATCAAATCGTGTCGGATAACGTCGGCCATGGACTCCTCCCGCTCCCTGCCAGCCAGATCACCTCCACGGACTCACAGCCCTCCGCTCCCCCAGTCCGCGCTCCTCGATGCGGTTTTCTCCCTCTCGCCGCAGCCTCGGTCCCCGCAACAGGCATACCAACAAACAGCGCCCCAATTTCCTGAGGAAGGCAGAGAAGAGGGCCTTTCGTCGCCTGACGACGGGCGAACCGGTCGTCCCTCTCCCACTTCTGAGAAAGCCGCGTGTGAGGTTATCACTCCTGCAAATGTCTACGCAAGCTGGTAGCGACGTCGGCCTTCCTGGTAGAGATTCCCCCCGTGGCAATCCTGGGCCACCGTCAGGGGAAGATCCCGGACCACAAGCCTACGGATCGCCTCCGGTCCCAGGTCCTCGTAGGCCACCAGCTCCGAGGAGACCACGCACTGGGCGATGAGCGCACCGGCCCCACCGATCGCGGCGAAATAGACGGCCTTGTACCGCTCCAGAGCCTCCTGCACCGCCCGATCCATTTCCCCTTTTCCGATGATCCCCTTCTGCCCCGCGGCGAGGAGGCGAGGTGCGTAGGGGTTCATTCGGCCGCTGGTCGTGGGCCCCGCCGCACCGATCACCTTGCCCGGTCGGGCAGGTGTCGGCCCGACGTAGTAGATGACCTGACCACGAAGGTCAAAGGGGAGCTCCTCGCCTTTGTCCAGCAGCTCTACAAGGCGCTTGTGGGCAGCATCGCGGGCCGTGTAGATCACGCCGCTCAGCAAGACATTATCTCCAGCCGAAAGGCCCTCGACCACTTCGTCTGTCAGCGGGGTGCTGATGTGCTTGAATTCGGACGCCATGGCTGGACCTCCGCACCTTCCGAACCGTCCTTCGCTCCGATTCGCCAATGCTCAGATCACCGCCGATTTGTGGCGCGCGGCATGGCACTGGATATTCACCGCCACAGGCAGGGAGGCAATATGGCACGGATAGGCCTCGACGTGCACGTCCAGAGCGGTCACGCGGCCGCCAAGACCCTGAGGACCGATGCCCAGTTTGTTGACCTCCTGGAGCAATTCCACCTCGAGCTGCGCGTAGAACGGATCGGGATTTCGCACCCCCAGGTCCCTCAGTAACGCCTTCTTCGCCAGCCAGGCACACTTCTCGAACGTCCCTCCAATCCCTACCCCCACAATGATCGGCGGACACGGGTCACCCCCCGATCGGCTCACCCGATCCAGTACGAAGCGCTTAACGCCCTCGAGCCCGTCGGCGGGCTTGAGCATCCGTACCTCGCTCATGTTCTCGCTTCCTCCCCCCTTCGGTGCTACAGTGATGCGGATCTGATCCCCGGGGACCACCTCCGTCCAGATGACCGCGGGGGTGTTGTCGCCCGTGTTGACTCGTCGCAGGGGATCCTTGACGATGGACTTTCGCAGGTAGCCTTCGGCGTAGCCGCGGCGCACCCCCTCGTGGATCGCCTCCGTGAGGCTTCCGCCTACCACGTGGACATCCTGCCCTAACTCCACAAAGACGACGGCAAAGCCGGTGTCCTGGCAATAGGGGTACTCGCCCTTGGCGGCGATCTCTGCGTTTTCGATGAGCCGCTCCAGAATCGCTTTGCCTACGGGGGATTCTTCTTGCTCCAACGCCCGCCGGAAGCCTTCCACCACGTCCTCGCCCAGGTAGTAATTGGCCTCAATGCATAGTCGGGCTACCTCGGCCGTGATCTTCTCGGCTGGAACCTCGCGCATGGCTCCGTCCTCGTTGCTTGGCGATCCAACCTCTCGTCACCCATGACTCCAGAACCCGGGATTCAAAGAAAAGGCCACCTTCCCCCTGATCGGAGGCAGGTGGCCTTTCACCCTTTCACGTTCCCGTCTCAGAGCTTGGTTTCCGCCACGGCCTTCTTGACAGCCTCTAACGAGTTCATCAGCATGGCCCGTTCTTCGTCCGTGAGCTTGACCTCCAGGACCTTTTCCACGCCGCCTGCGCCGATGATTACCGGCACGCCGATGTAGTAGCCGTGGATGCCGTACTCGCCTTCCAGATAGGCGGCGCAGGCCATGACCCTCTTCTTATCCTTGAGATACGCTTCGGCCATCTCCACGGCGCTTGCCGCAGGCGAGAAGTAGGCGCTTCCGTCGCCGAGAAGCTTGACGATCTCGGTCCCGGCATCGCGCGTCCGCTGCACGATGGCGTCGATCTTCTCCTTAGGGAGAAGCTCCGTCAGGGGGATTCCACCGACCGTGCACAGACGGGGGAGCGGCACCATCGTGGGCCCGTGGCCACCGAGGACCGTCGCCGCCACATCCTCCACCGAGACGCCGAGCTCCATGGCCACGAAGGCCCGAAAGCGGGCCGTATCCAGCACCCCCGCCATCCCCACGACCTTCTGCTTTGGAAATCCGGTCAGCTTCTTGAAGGCGTACACCATCGAATCAAGGGGGTTGGTGAGGACGATGTGGAAGGCCTCGGGGGCTACGCGTTTCAGATTGGCCGCCACATCGGAGATGATCTTGAGGTTAACTTCGAGCAGGTCTTCGCGCGACATGCCCGGCTTTCGTGGTACTCCCGCGGTGATGATGGTGACATCCGCGCCCGCCACGTCCTCGTACTTCGAGGTGGCGGTCAGCTTGCAATCGTAGTTGCCGATGGGCGTGGACTCCTGAATGTCCAGCGCCTTGCCTTTGACAAAGTTCTCCTTCTCCGGGATGTCGAGGATGACCACGTCGCCGAGTTCTTTCTGGGCGAGCAGCAGTGCCGCGATGCCGCCGATCTGGCCACCGCCGATGAGTGCAATCTTCTTTCGTCCCATGTCGGCTTCCCTCCCTTCGCGGTTCCAACCTGCCTGTTGCCAAGCCTCCCCCTCCTGACCGTTTGCCCGAGTCGACCTGCTTCGGTGGGATCCCCCGAAACGACGCGGGGCTGAGATCTCTCAGCCCCGTCCGTTCAGTTGAGTACGTTCACCACTTTCTTATTGCGGCCCTTCGTCTGAAACTTTACGTAGCCATCGACGAGGGCGAACAGGGTGTCGTCGCCGCCAATCCCCACGTTGCGCCCCGGATGGATTTTGGTGCCCCTTTGGCGGACCAGGATGCTTCCGGCGCGCACAAACTGCCCATCGTACCGCTTCACGCCCAGCATCTTGGGATTGCTGTCGCGGCCGTTCCGTGAGCTTCCTACCCCTTTTTTATGTGCCATCGGACAGACCTCCGCTCTCTCACGCTACAATCTCGTTAATCCGGATTACCGAGTATGGCTGTCGGTGACCACGCTTCACCTTATAGCCTTTCCGCCGCTTCTTCTTGAAGATCACGATCTTCGGCGCCCTACCGTGGGACACTACCGTTGCCTTGACCTTCGCGCCCTCTACGGCAGGTGCACCCAGTCGCAGACCTTGCTCATCCCTCAGAAGAAGAACGCGATCGAACTCCGCTTCACTCCCAGGCTCGAGGGGCAGCCGGGGGGTGACATATTCTTTCCCTTTCTCGACCCGCAACTGCTTACCGGCAATGTCGACAATCGCATACATTCAGAACGTTCCTCCGGGCGTATTCTGGACTCTCCACCTCAAGTTTGGCGGGCAAATTTAGGGAATCTTCCTCGCAATGTCAAGGCCCAATCGCCGTGAGTAGACGGTTTTTCCGGGAGTTGGCCGCGGCAGAGGGATTCGCCTCGGCAGTCCGTCTCCCTACTGACCCGCCACATCCCTTCTGTGATCCGGATGCCTCATTTCGGCGGAACACGAGGGGCCCACCCTCCCTTGCGCAACTCCCCGGACACAGGCGACAGCCCCTTTGCAGCCGAGGGCCGTTTCCCTTAACCTATCCCCGGGAGGAGGACGCGGAATCGCGTCCCCTTGCCGGGGGCGCTGTCCGCGCAGATCCAGCCGTCATGGTCTCTCACGATTTTGAATACGATGGCGAGGCCGAGCCCCGTTCCCCCTTTCCCGTCCTTGCTGGTAAAGAAGGGCTCAAAGATGTGTTCACGTACCTCCTCACTCATTCCGATCCCCGTATCCTCAACCAAGATCTCGGCGTAGCGTTTCCGCTCCGGCAGGAGGAGTCCAGCTGGCCCAAGCTCGTCGCGTTGCACGCCAGCGGCCCGAACCCTAAGGGTCCCGCCCTCAGGCATTGCATCCCGGGCATTGATACAGAGATTCAGGAGGCACTGTTCGATCTCGGCGGGATTCCCTTCGATAGGAGGAAGATCCGGGGCCACGTAGGACTCCACGCGGATATTTTTGGGGAAGGTTCTGCGCGCAAGTTCCACAATCTCCCGAACGGCATCGCCCAGAACCATGGCTTGACGCTTGCCGCTGTCCCCCTTGGCCAGGGCGAGGAGCCTGCGGGTCAGCTCGGAGGCCTTCCGCCCGGCGGTCTCGATGGCCTCGAGGGCCCCCCGCAAATCCGCCGAAAGATCTGCCGAGGAGCGTAAGAGACACACGTTCCCCAGAACTGTGGTCAGAAGGTTATTGAAGTCATGGGCGATACCGCTGGCCAGAGTCCCTATGGCCTCCATCCTCTGCGCCTGGGCCAATTGGGCTTCCACAAACCGCTTCTCCTCCTCCGCGCGCCGTTTCTCCGTCAGATCTACAATGACGCCGTGGATCCAGATTCGGCCTCCGTACTCTAACCGCGAGCCGTGTACCTCCACATCGATTAGGCTCCCGTCTTTCCTCACCGCCTTGAAGCTGTAGCGAGAAGAGAGCTTTTCGCCCGAGATTCGCTTTTCCAGCTCCATCTTGACGGCCGGGTGCCACTCAGGGGCAGTGAGGTCAAGAGGCCCAAGGCGATTCTCGATCTCTTCCTTGGAGTAGCCGAAGATCCGGCAGAACTCTTGATTGACGTATCGGAACCTGCCGTCCTCGATCAGATAGACCCCGACCAGGGAATTGTCGAGGAGAGCTCGATAACGTGCCTCACTGGCCCGAATCTCTTCTGTGGCCTTCCTGTTCTCCTCGAATAGACGCAACTTCTCTTGGCGATCCATGAAAAGCCCGACCGCGAGGATTGCGAATCCGATCAGATGCACATACCGATCGAGATCCTGGAGGAAGGGGGGCAACCTGCGAAATTCGTCCGTGACGTTTGCGACAGCGCCGACGACCATTATCGCCAGGCCCAGCGGAATGGCCAACGGGCGGGAATCGGGCATGGCCTGAAGCCAGGCGACCAAACCGGCTGCCAGAAAGAGGAGCACACATAGCTCGAAGACCACATCTGACCAGCGTATCCGTTCGGATTCGATGGATGGGTAAGAAAGGCCCCACCAGAGCGCAACAATAAGCCCGAGAATTCCGACTCCACCAAGGAAGAGAAGCTTCCCCCGCTCCCAAGGACGAATTGAGGTCTCCACCCCGTCGCCTCCCGGTTGTTTCTTCGCAGTTCCGGTCCTGTCGATCCGTCCCAGCCACCCCCAACCGGGAAAGGCCCCGAAGGCCTCGGTCCCCCGTCTACCCCCGGCCGTAGTCGCAATGCGGTCACAACCTGGCTTGATTTTGGCCGGGTTTCTTAGCACCGCGGGCAGACAGCCGTTCATTCCAAGCCGCTTTGCAAATCCCGGGCCAGGCCTCGGCGGATTGACGATACGAGAGAGGGTCGACAGAGAAGGCGACATAGCGGCCCCGTCGGGAACGGGACACGCGAGGGCACCGCCAGACTCACCTGAGGGCGGTTCGACCAGGCATGGGTGCGAAGAAAAGAACAGGGCGTCGCTAAGTAGGAGACCCTGATGGGACCGGAAGCAAGAAGTCTTGTTCCACCAGCAAGGGTCAGGCCACCGAAGCGGGAAATAGCGCGCGGCGAGCGGAGGCAAGTTCAGCCCGCGTTCTCCAACCTGCGTGAGGAAAGTCTTAGAACACAGGCAGGACTTTGAAATCGGTCGGGACCACCCTCCGGTCCAACAGTGGATTGCGGCCCGAGTGGGACTTCTGAGGAAAGGCCGCGCGCAGCATTCGTGCTGCAGTGTGTAGAGGAACTGCCTGCGGCCTGGAACGCAGTGCCTTTTGGCCTTGATTCTTGCCCGCCGGCAAGGCCCTTGCCGTGGGAAGAGCCGGGGGCGATTCTCGAGGCAGGGACCGCCCGAGACCTTGCTTAGTTTAACGCGGCCGAGACGGTACATCGGCAATCGCTTGTGGCTTATCAACCAAACGTCACAGGCCGATAATGGGAAAGGCAGGAGACTTACTGTAATTGCTGCGAGGAGCCAAAAAGGACTTGACTATGAGACGAAGGCCCCCTAAACTTTTCTACCGTCTGGACCCCATTGTCCAGAGGAACTTGACCCGGGGGGGGAAACCTTCTTGGGGAGAAGGGGCGTCTATCATCCCACCCGGAAAGCGGAGTAGGGGAAGAGCGCAGAACCGTGCGGCATACCACGGAGGGTGTCGGCCACTGCCCCAACCGAAACTGAGCTGGCCGATAACACGGCGGGGAGAAGCATTCGCTTTCCTCGAAGCAACCACTTGCTACAGATAGGCTCAGGTCTCCCAGTGCACTGCCCTCGGCACGATAAGAAGCGAGACCGTCTGGTCGGTTTGGCACGCAAGCTTCAACGTGGTCGGGCCCCGCCACGTTTCGCGGAGCACATGCCACGCAATGCGACGATACTCGTCAACGGCTTCAGGAAGAAAAAGCGGGACCCTGCACAGAGGAGGAACCCATGGGAAAATCGATCCTGCAGCGACGAAAACTCGCGAGCGCATGTCTGGGCCTGGCGGCAACTCTCGTAGGGACTCTACCTTCGGCCCGAGGTGGCGACCGGTGGTGGGAAAAGAACGTGGGCATCGGTTTCCGATGGAATTCCGCGTTCTATTCCAGGGGTTACTTGGCGAAGTCAACCCCGAATCTTCCCATCGACGCAGCGTTTCCGTATCTTGGGGGAGCCTAGAGCCGGACAGAGGAAGTGGACCGGTACGATCTCGGCACAAAACTGAACCATTCCTACGAGCTGCTGCTTTCCTTCTGGCGCCAAAGATTTCAGCTCGTTTTCGGGAGCTTGGAACACACCAACTCCCTATTCCGGAAAGAGTCTCCGCCTAAAGAGTTCGGCCCACTTAACAAATTAACGGTATGGGGGTGGGCCGGGGAGTTCGCCGAAAAGTTCAACTACGGAGGGGCCGCTTTCTATATTCCCCTTTTGACCTCTAGGAAGATAGGCAGGTTCTCGATCGGTTGTGCCGGGCTATACGGACACGCGAAAGGGAGTATCGCACACTACCAGACCTACAATTACGAGACAACTCGAAGTGGTAGCTGGAGGAGCCCTTACTATGACCTCACCGACTGGAACGTGACCCTTTCCGCGTGGATTGTGCGATCATCTCTTGGCCTACGTTATGACTTTCCTCTCTTTCCCGTCTCTATCGAAACGGGTCTCGCCGGTCATGTTTACTTGATCTCAACGTACAAGAATATAGGGGACTGGGAAATAGACTACACCACAGGCGCCGGGCGTTTCATCTTGAATGACCGCCTGTACCGCGAGCGTGCTTTCTGGCAGGAGCCGGGAATCATGGTCCTGGACATCTATACATCTATTTCCGTTGTCTTGCCGCTGTAGAAGGCTTAGGAGCCTCGAATCATCTTTCTAGATTTCCCCCGTCCACGGGCGGTTAGACAGCGCCCGTGGACGGCTCAACTTCCGGCGTCGCCAAGGAACGGGACTTTCAGACTTTAACGTGGGAAGCAGAACGGGCGACCGGTGTATTTGACTCTCCTTGGCCGCCTGACTATTGCGGATCGAGGTCCTTCTCAATCCAGCAATAATTCTCGATAGCACGGAACCAATGAGTGAGCCAGTGTACAGCACTGGCAGGTTTCTCGCAACATTCTATGCCCCGTGCGGGGGGTAGCATTCCGAAGTACGTCTGCCACCTTGACCGCCTCCTGCGTCCACCGGGTGCTTACCGCCCTCCCCTCGAGCACGGAAAGCAGGGGCTACTGGGGACGGGAAGTCCACCTGCTTCCGGACGGCCGCAGAGACCGGCAGCTCCGGGAACTTCGGTGGCGTAGCCAATCTGTGCCGTTGGGTCCAAGAAAAGGACCATCCGGTGGTCGAATGAGACGATGAGGATCGGGATAAGGTCTAAGCCTCGCCCCCTCCACAAAGAGTCGAACAAGCAAGCGGCGGTGATCTACTAAAAGCCTCTGACGGGCCTTCAGGGCTGGGAGGTCCCAGTTCGTTCTGGTGGGGAGCGTCAGGCCTGGGCTCCGGGCGAGCAGAATTGCTCAGGGAAACCCCACCGTACGGCACGGAGGTCCGATCTTGCCTAATGGAGTCGTGCAATTTCCCTCTCTTCCACTGGACCTGCCCTAGCCCACACACGCTCGGAAAGCAGGCACTCCGCTCAATGGCGAAAGGAACAACACGGTCTCGTGCCGGCACCCCTTCAAGATAGGCTAACGGCGTTTGTTTACCAGAGAGGGGTAACCGTGCGGACTGGTCCGTTGGAAAGCTAGGCACCCTTGGACTGGCGATCGCTTGCCAGCCGCTGTCTGGGAATGGCGACAACTGGCCTTGGGGTTTGGCCTGGTGCACCGCTTACGAACGGGGGACTGCCCAGGTCCCACCGCTCCGGGTCGGATCGCCCTAACGGAAGTGATACTTGCCCCTCGGAGGGAGCCAGGCCTTCCCACCGCCGCAGAGCGCCCAATGGCACGAAGCGAGCTCAGCCCATCTGGGAAATCGATTTCGGCCTTAGCGAAGAGCGGATGCCCGAGCGTGCAACATCCGCAAGAGCTAGGCCCCTTCCTTACGGGGAACTGGTTGGTAGCCGTTTCGTTAAAATTGGGACTTTATCCGAATGCACAAGCCGACATTCGCCTTTCGAGGATCCTTATTGTGGCGGGAAAGTCCGTTGTGCAGGTCGAGCATCTGCGCAAGACGTACGGGCCAAGAGTCGCAGTGGACGACGTCTCTTTCGAAGTCTACGAGGGGGAAATCTTCGGCCTGGTTGGCCCCAACGGGGCCGGAAAAACTACGACTATCGAATGCGTCGAGGGGATGCGCCGGCCCGACGACGGGCACCTGCGGGTGCTCGGCCTGGATCCTCGGCGCGACGGATACATTCTCCGTTCCCGCATTGGAATTCAGCTGCAGGAGTCAGCCCTGCACCCCCGCATCCGGGTATGGGAAGCCCTGGATCTTTTCGCCGCGTTTTACCCGCGCTCGGTAAACTGGGAGGCTCTCATCGACCAGCTGGGTCTGACCAGCCTGCGCAACTGCGTATTTGCAAAACTCTCCGGAGGAGAGAAGCGGCGGCTGTCAATTGCACTGGCGCTCGTTAATGACCCGGAGCTCGTCTTCCTGGATGAGCTCACCACGGGGCTTGACCCGCAGGCCCGGCGAACGGCGTGGGATCTCGTTCGAGAGATCCGCAATCAAGGCAAGACGGTATTCCTCACCACGCACTTCATGGAAGAGGCAGAACGCTTGTGTGATCGGGTAGCCATCATCGACCGGGGCCGCCTCGTTGCCATCGACACCCCCGAAAATTTGGTGCGTACCCTGGGTGCCGAGCAGCGAATGATCTTTCACGTGGGGGGACCTTTCCAACCGGAGCAACTCCGGCAGTTGCCAGGCGTCTCCCGGGTGGAACTGATGGGCGAACGGGTCATCGTCTACGGCCAGACACCCGAATTTGTCAGCGCGGTGGTGGGGGCTCTTTCGCAAAATGGGGTACCGTTCCGCGACCTTCGCACGGAGCAGCCGACACTGGAGGACGTTTTTCTCTTCCTGACAGGTCATGAGGCGCAAGACCAATAGAGAGCAAGCCCGATGCGCGGCCTTTGGAAAATGACGTGGACCGAGTGCAAGCTGCTCATGCGTGAACCCGTCGTCGTCTTCTTCACCCTCATCTTCCCGTTGATGATGCTTTTCCTGTTTGGGACCATCTACGGAAACAAGCCCAACCCTATGTTCGGTGGCTACGGCTCCGTGGACGTTTCCGTCCCCGCCTACGCGGCAATGATCATTGCTACCAGCAGCTTGCTTTCCCTGACCATCCAGATCGCCGCTTATCGGGAGCATGGCATTTTGCGCCGGTTCAGGGCTACACCCCTACACCCAGGGACAATCCTCGCCGCTCAGGTAATCGTGATTTTCGTCATTACTACGGCCGGCATGGTCCTTCTCGTGGTCGCAGGCAAACTCGTCTACCACATGCGCTTCGCCGGCAATTGGTTGCTTGTCCTGATCGCATTCGTTCTCAGCAGTACGAGCTTTTTCGGCCTCGGCTTTGTGCTGGCAAGCGTGCTGCCAACCACAAGGGCCTCGCAGATCGTAGCCATGGTTCTCTTCTACCCTATGCTTTTCTTGTCGGGAGCAACCATCCCGCGTGAACTGCTACCCGAAAACCTCCGCCGCTTGGCTGAGGCCTTGCCCCTAACCCACGTCGTGACGCTCCTTAGGGGACTGTGGGTCGGTGACCCCTTAGGGAGGCACGTCAAGGAAATCGCCATCCTAGTGGCTCTGCTTGGTGCGGGTGCCGCCGTGTCGTCCAAAACGTTCCGATGGGAGTGAGGGCCCGGAAGGCCCCGATCGGAGCTCTAAGCGGACCGATGACTACCGCAGAGCCTCATTGCCCCGCCGATCGAGAAGACGGAGGATCTCCGGTTCTGAGGTTTCCCCCGCGATAGGCTCGGGTCAGACAGTAGGGAGCTGGTCTTCCAACAAGCCGTCGGTGGTACACGGGAGCATCCCCCCTCTCTTCCGGCACCGGTTCTTCCCACCTTACGTGACAACAGCGTGGTGGGAGGCCGAACCATGGAGCCTGTACCGGGCGGGAGAAGTTGGAATCTACGCGCGTCGACCTGCTTTCCCTCGCAGCTGACCGGCACGGCGCCCGGGCCAGGCAAAGATCATGTTCGTTCCCCTTGAACGCCTTGCGGCTGCCCCACGCTGCACGGCCGCGGGCTTTGCCATTTGCAATGGACGGTCTCAGAGGAGTGCGCGGGCTTATTCCTTGATCCCAAGTTCCAACAGCACTTCCTCTGCGTGCCCCTCGGGCTTCACGTTTGTGAAAACGCGCAGAACCCTCCCTTCCTCGTCGATCAGATAGGTGGTCCTCGCTACTCCGAAGCGGCGCTTACCGTACAGGGTTTTCTCTTGCCAGGCGCCGTAGGCTTCAATCACTTTGTGCTCGGGGTCGGAAAGAAGCGGAAAGGGCAGCCCGTGTTTCTCAGCAAACTTCCTATGCGACGACACCGAATCCGGGCTCACCCCCAGCACGACAATCCCGTGCTCTTGGAGAATGCTGTATGCGTCCCGAAAGCTGCACGCCTCGGTGGTGCACCCTGGCGTCCCGTCCTTGGGATAAAAGTACAAAACAACCTTTCGTCCGCGGTAGTCGGCGAGCCGATGCAACCTACCGTCGCTGTCTGGCAGTGTGAAGTCCGGAGCCAATTGGCCTTCGCGTACGTACATCTCTTGCCTCCTTTCGCTGGTGTCGCTTCGCCCTGAAGTCCATTCCGAACTCTCTGCTCGAGTTGGACCGGCCACCCAAAGGGAGCCCAACAGCATCACAAGGGGGACCCCTCTCGCCCAGCGCCGAACGAACTGCGAATCATAGGCCTTGTTCAAGATTCTTCTCCCAAGAAGGTAGCTCTTCTCCCTCCCATGGATAACTAAAAACACCCGTCGCAGCAACCCTATTCCCCGTCCCTCTCTGCTTCCGTGTAGCTGGTGGAGGTGGGTTGAGGCCTCGGCTTGCTCCGGTCGTCCCGCGACCTGCTCTTTTTCGCCACGCGGTGACGGCTTCCTGCCGATTGGCAGTCCCAGCCTCACCGAGGTATGGAGCGCATTTCCGACGGAGGTACGTCCATCGCTATCGACGCGGCGGAGGGAGCGAATCTCACGGGAGCGGGCGCAATTGCCCGCGCGTAGACGGGAAACGTCGCTGTAAATACTCTTCAATGGCGGCGATCATTTGTTCCCTTTGACGGCGATCTCCCGAGCCCGTAAATGTCTCCAACCTCAGCTGGTGGAGGGTGTCCAGAAGCGCCTCAAGGAGCTGCCCCTCCGCCAGGGTGCGTAGCTTGGGCTCATCGGCGCAGCGCTCGAGATAGTCGTCCAGTACTGTAAAGGCCGCCGTGTGTCTGCCCCAGAAAAGATGCCACCTCTGTCGGATGGTGGGAAGCACCACCTCCCCCGCCCTCTGACTTAGCCTTGGGTCGGTCTGTCCCTGCGCGAAGCGGACGAAGGCGACGTAAGCCTCCAGAAGCCTTTCGAGCAGTTCGCGGCGCTTGTCCCCCTCAGCCTTGCGCAGATCCGACTGGATCCCCAGCACTTCGTTGACCCACTTATCCGGATCAAACTTCTCCTGGCTGAGGCGGAACTTGAGGAGGAGTTCGGTGTGCGCCCGGATAGGGCGTCGGTTTATCCGGGCAGGCCGAAAGCGGAGCTTGTGGGCGTAGCGCAATGCTGCCTCATCCAGGACGGGATGCCCCGACGAGGTCAGGACCGAGGCCTCTTCTACCCTTCCTCGCTCATCAATGTCCAGGCCCAGAAGCACATCCCCTTGGATTTGCGCCAGCTTCGCCTCCAGCGGGTAGTCCAGTTGGCCCTGATCGATCAGAGCGGGCGGTTGGATCCGGCCGGTGGCGCAAGCGACGAGAACAAAAGAAGCGGCCCACGCCGCTTCCCTGATAACCTTCCTTAGGAGGCGACTTTCCCCGCCTCGCCGGTAGAGTTTCGCCATTCAACCCCTAAAATCTGAAGGCAACCGTAGCCATGAAGAGATCGCGGTGAACCCTTTCCGTCAGGTCGCGCAGATCCTCGCTGAGCTTTTCCGTTTTCTGGGACCAGTTGCCGCGCGTCCAGGAAAGGTCCACTTTGAGCTGCTTGTCCAGGAGCAAGCCGACTCCCAGGGAAAAATACTTGCGATCGAACTCCGAACCCACATTTCGAAGGGGCGACGGTACAAGGGCAGCTCCTCCCCGCAGTTGGAGACCCAGGCCAGGTATGGTGAACTCTGCGCCCAGTTTCAGATTGGTGGTGGTACGGTAGTTCTCGTGGATGGCGAGATTGGCTTCCGTCCGACTCACGCCTTCCTGGGGAGGATCGGTCGCGTATTTGACCTGGCTCCAGTCAATGACCTCGATCTCCCCCGTTCCCATCAGGTTAAGCAGGTGCAGGGAAGCTCCCGCACTGAACACGAACGGAAACTCAACCTGATACTCCCAAGAGCCGTCTTCCCGGTAAACCTCTTGCGAGCCGTTGTCGAATTGGGTTTTGGAGTTCTGGGACCATTCCTCCGAGAACGTGAAGGTGCGGGGTAACGTCAACGTGGCTCCCAGGCGCACCAGACTCCCGAGCCGGTAGAGCGCACCAACCTTAAACTCGTAGGCTTTCACAGAAGTATGAATGTTGTCTTCGTCCAACCCCTGGGCGAAGGTGTAGAGGTCCTGGGAGTCGTACTCGCGCAAGGTCCACTGGTAGCTGTTCTTACCGCCCCAGCGACTCATAGAAAGGCCGACCGACAAGTCCGGACTCACATCGATAGCGCCTCCCGCGCTCCAGACGTCGAGGTACCCATCCTCAAACTCGTTCCATTGCTGGGTCACGCGATCGTTCGGGGTAGGGTTAAACCAGCGGAAGGCGAACGAGTTGTCGAACGTCCGCGGCCGGTGGTAGCCGAAGGCAAAAACCAGGCTGCCGCGGTAGGTGGGAACGGGCAGGACGAGCCCCGCCGCGTTGAGTCGCGTCTGATTGGTCCGGTCCGTGACGGACACCCCGAAGGCCGTAGCCTCGTCTCGGTGGCGGGTATGGCTCAGTCCTAAGTTGCACTCGGTCTTTCGTATTAGGGCAAGGCCAGCGGGGTTCCAGTAGAGGGCCGTGTAGTCGTCCGCCGCGGCAACGTAGGCACCCCCGAGCCCCAGCGCTCTTGCCCCAATTCCCATCGGCTGCCCGACAAGGTTAATGGGCTCCTCAAGCTGCGCCTGAGCCCCCGTCGCCCCGCCCACCAGCAGCGCGAGGAGTATTCTCCTTAGGACTTCGCTCCCACCGCACACTCTGCTCATTCTCGCCTCTCCGAAACGATTGAATAGCCCGGTCCCTTTACAACGGAATCAACGAGTTTGCCTCCGCTTGCCCTGCTGCGGGGAGCCGCTATCCCCTGAGCTCGGTGGTGGAGGTGGAGCCGCTCTCCGCACCACCGGCTGGCTGGGCGAGGCCATGCGGGGCGCCGATGACTGACTTGGCACCGCTCGCTGGAAGCTGGGGCTGTACTCGGACCGTCGTCTCTGCGAACTACCCTCGCTGCCCGAGGATCGCCTCGGCGGTGGCGCGGGCTCCATGGTCGGGGGCGGGGCAGGTTGGCTGACCCGAGGCCTTCCCTGATCGGCCGAACGGCGTTCGTCCGTGTCCGAGGATTTCTCTCTCCTCACCTCCCGGGTCTGGCTTGGCGTTCGCCTTGCCGGCGAGCTCGGCTGACGGACCTGCACATCTTCGGGCTTAGCCGGTTGGATAGGCTTCTCAAGACTTGCGGGGGTCTCCGTGCGCTGGATGCGCCTCAAGTTCTCGCCCGTGCTCGGCTGGGGCGCGGGCACCCGATCCTTCGAGATCGTTGCGGGGCTCTCGTGGGCGGTTGTCGTCCGCCGCTCAAGTGTACGTCGCTCCAGGGAGATGCCGGGGGTCCCGATGGCGCTCGACCTCACCGCAACCCCCGTGGCCCCGAGCGGCGGGAAGTGCCTCCTGGTAAACGGCCGCCTCTTGGCAGGCTCGAGGGGCTCGTAGTCCCACCACCGGTAGCTGTAGTAGAAAGCCCAGCCTCCGTAATACGAAGCAGGACGCCAGTAGAAGACGTCTGCGCCCCAATAGGGGTAGCCCCAGTACGGCCACCATGGGTCTCCCCAGCCAAAGTAGACTCCGACGTAGTATCCCGGGACGAAGCCGCGGCGCCAGTACCAATAGGGATCGTAATACCAGGACCAGGCGTCCCACCACCAATAGTCAATCCACATCGGCCGGTAGTAGAGTGGGGGATGGAAATAGACGTCGTGACGGTGGTAGACTACCGTGTCTGGGCGCTCCCCCTCCTCCCGTTCCTCCAGGTAGTATCCCTCGGTCACGTCGCCTTCGGTTTTCACCTTGGGCCGACCGACCTGAGTGTAGCAGCCTCCCACCACAACCAGGAGGAGGGCAACGCCCACAAGGGCCAATCTTTCTTTGATCTTCATGGCTATCGCCTCCGCTGACACGATCCCGCCGCTGCGGCGCAAGTGTCTCGCACTTCTTTAACGATGTCCCAAGGGGCCAGTTCCTGTCGCAGCCTCCCTAGCCGCGAAGGCGGATCACTCTATTCGAACGCGTAGACCTTCGGGGCCCAGACGGAGACGGGCCGCCCGTACTGATCGCGCGGAGCCACGAACACGCACCGCCTGGCAGCTTCCACCGCGGCCTTCTCCAGTTCCTGACTTCCGGTGGTGTTCCGCACCACAAGCACCTCCTCCACCTCGCCCGTAGGGCCAATGCGCAACATCAGCTCCACGACACCCCTTACCTTGCCGCGAAGCCGCGCGGGAAATTCCGGAAAGACCTCGCGGATTGCCCGCGGCAAGAAGAATAAGCTGCCGACTTCGGCTCCCTCTTGGCCCGCAAGACCGGCCTGGCTGCCGAGCGCCACTCCTGGGCCTACCTCCTCGTCCTCGGGAAAGCTCTCCGACTCTGCTGCCACAGGGACCGCCGGCCTCCTTGGAGGAGGTGCCGGACTGCCCCGTCCCTGCCGCGTGACGGGCACCTCCTCCACCTCGAGGTGCAAGATAACGCGAGGTACTGGCATCGTCTGCCTGACCGGAAGTCGCTTGAACCCGAGAAAGAAAGCGATCACCAGTCCCAACGTAGCCGCCAGGGCACGCTCGAGGTACAAGCGATGGCGTTGGTGAAGCCAGTCCGTCCGCCTCCGAACCGCAGCCGGCACGGCGCCACCCCTGATACGAGATCAGAGTCTACGGGTTACCCGAAAATGCGAGTCCCCGCCGTCTCTGGCGGGGACTCGCTCCGAATCCGCTCTTCCGATCGCAGCCACACCCCTCTGTTCGCGCCCGCCCACTGGGGCGGAGGATAGTCGAGCGTTCATCTTACCCACGCTGGGATCCTGCGAGGAGCACAGGACCCCTGACTGCCTAAATCACTTCCAGCGAACTTCTCGTTACCCACCCAACTTTCCCGTCGGGCAACCGGATTTCGCACCAATTCCCCGTCTGCTTGCGAATTTGCACGCGCGTGCCCTCGTGGAGAGAGAAAAGCTCGGTCGCCGTGCCTTCCGGACCGCTCCGCACGTCCACTTTGGCGTCCAGAATCACCCCGTAGAGCTGTCTGTGAGCGTGCAACGCACCGGCCCAGAACAGGCCGACGAGGACGGTCAAGGCCCCCAGAACAACGGCACCGCGCCCTGACCATTGCTGCACGGCCTTTTTCCGGACCAGCACGCGG
The DNA here is from genome assembly GCA_034506315.1 of candidate division KSB1 bacterium. GTDB lineage: Bacteria > Zhuqueibacterota > Zhuqueibacteria > Oleimicrobiales > Geothermoviventaceae > Zestofontihabitans. The sequence goes on from JAPDPT010000004.1 coordinate 69,272, forward strand.
ACAATCGCGAGGCCTATGGTGCCAAGATACAGGACCAGCAGCGTCACGGTCCACTGGTCCAGCGACAGCAGGTCTCGGGCGGAGGCAGCCCAGCGGTGCAGGAACCAGCGGGGGATTTCCGGGATCTTGTCGACTACCTGTAACTGGACCACTGCCAGGTTATGAGCAATGTCCTCGTCGTTGGGCGCCAGCCTCCGTGCCCGTTCGAGGTAAAGCACCGCCTTCCCGATCTGGCGAAGCCGGTAGTAGCAATTGCCAAGGTTGTAGTACAGCTCGGCGCTCTCGTACCCCGAGTCCAGAACACGCTGGTACTGAGCGATGGCTTCCCGGTACTGTCCCTGTCGGTACAGGTCATTGCCGGCGCGGAACCATTCGGTCACACTGGCCGTAGGCGCGGGAGCGCCGTGCGCTGGCGCCCCTGAGACCCCGGCCAAATGGAGGAAAGCGGTAAGGCTAACGGCTGCCAACGGTCTTCCCGTCCTGAGCATCCTCCTCACCCTGCGTTCTCACCAGGCCGGTCACAAAGCCTTTTCAAGCTGGACAATCACGCTCTCGGCCCGTTCCAGCACTTTTTGCATCTCCGAAGTGTCCGAGGCGGCCGGAGCAAAGCGCTGGAAGTCGCAGATCCGCCACAGATCCAGGAACTCCGCCAATACCGACTCCGGCACCCCACGCTGGCGAAGCAGGCTCTCCGCCGCCTCGCTGGTCACACCGGCCGCCGGCACATTGAGCTTATCGGCGACGAATCCCACGATCGCCCGCGAGACTTCCGCGTAGAACTCCTCCTGTCGCTCCACGCGCAGCAGCGAACGTGCCCTCCGCAACCGCTTCGCAGCCCCTCTCTGGGCGCGGCGGGCGCGTGCCAGGGCCAGGTCACCCGCAAGCCGATCCTGCTGACGCCTGTAGGCCACGGCCGCTCCCAGAGCCATTGCCGGCATGATCAGCCCGAGGTAAAAGAGCGCCGTCCTGTGGACGTGCCATCCGATACGGTGCCAGCCAGACACCTCGGTCCGGATGAAGCGAATATCCTGACCGACGAGGCGCACTTCCGTCTTGGACATTCCAGGGACGAGGGCCGCTTCTTCCTTGCCCCGCCCGACCCGGATCACGAAGGAGGGCGACATAAGGGTCTTGTACTGGCCAGCCGCTGGATCGAAGTAGGAGAACCGGATCGGGCGAATCACCTGTTCCCCGGCAAAGCGGGGAACCAGAACGTACTCGAAGGTCTTGCTCCCCCCAACCGAATTGCCGCTCCGGTCGATCTGCTCCGTGACTTTGGGATCGTACCTCTCGATATCAGGGGGAAGCTCCAGCTTCGGTTCCCCGATGACGCGAATGTTTCCGGTACCGTGAATTCTCACGGTCAAAGAAACAGCCTCATTGGTCAGCACCGAATCCTTGTCCAACCTTGCGTCCATCCGGAATTGACCCACTGCGCCGGAGAAGTCAGCAGGTCGCCCTTCGTCAGGGAGTGGCAACACCCGGATCGTTACCGGAGACGAATACAGGGTCTGTCGCACCACGCTCCCGAAGAAGGGGTCCTCGAAGAAGGCGTCAAAAAAGTCCCGTGGGCGCGAAGTCCGGCGGACGCGCACCTCGCAGTCGACGGCCATGGGCTCGATTTTGAGCTCGCCGGGGGTGGTCGGGAACAGAGCCATCTTCTTGATGTCCGCCACCGCGTAGCGGACCCCGTCGATGTTCTCCTCGTACGTGGGAGCGGGCTGCGGGACATCGATGTCTTCGACCCAGAAGCCGGTGGTGCTGGGTAGCTTCGTGATGGCGTATCCCGTCACGTTCAGGCGGGTGTAGATGGAAAACGTGACGATCACCGGTTCCCCCACGTACACCCTCTGCTTGTTGACCTTCGCCCGCAGGAAAATCTGATCCTCTCCCTGAGGCTGCGCGGGGCTTGCCGGTCGTCCGGGTGAAGGTTGAGCTGGCGCCGACGGTGGTGCCGCCAGCACTTCAATGCTCACCGCATCGGTGCGGACCGACTTGCCGCCGACTCGCACCTCGATCGGGGGAATCGTGAACTTCCCGCTCTTGGTAGCCATATAGGCGTAATTGAAGCTCCGCGAGACGCTCATCCGACCGCCGATGATCTGGATGCTCTGGGAGGTGCCCTGGGACCCGAGGTACGTGGCAAACTCACTGAGATCCGGGAGCGAAACGTCCACTGCGCCTTGGGCTTCCGGCCCCTCGAGTTCGATCTCCAGGCGGAAGGTCTGGTTCAGTCCCACCGGGTTCGGGACGACCCGCGCGGACACGCTGAGGCTACCCTGGCCGAAGGAAACGCTCGCGCCGAGCGCTGCCAGAGCTGCAAGAACCCACTTCCCGATACCGAACCTCCCGCGCATTGTTCTGATCCCTACGCTCCAAAGGCCCACAAGCCCTACCTCCACAACCGACGAACAAGTGCCACCTCGGGCGAGGGTCGCCGCATTTCTACCAGTCCTTCGCCCTCCGAATGGACCCTTCGTGCACCGCGCGATCCTTGAGGAGTTTTTTCTCCGCTTCGTTCAACGCATCCAGGAGACGCTCGGCTTCCTCCTTGCTGAGCTGCCGCTCTTGCGCCCGCTGTTTCCTTCCCTGGTCTGCTTGCTGCTGATCCTGCTGTGCTTGCGCCTGCCCCTCCTGGGTCTGTTGTTGCTCCTCGTGGCGCTGCTCGCCCTTCTGTTGACCCTCTTGCCCTTGTCCACCCTGCTGCTCTTGTTTCTGCTGTTGTGGCTGCGGCTGAGGTGAAAGCGACTGCTTCTGACTCTCCTGCTTCAGCTTGGCGAGAACATATTCCAGGTTGTATTTCGCGTCTTCGTCCCCGGGATTCAGCTCCAGCGCTTTCTTGTAGGCCAGAATAGCCTCGGTCAGATGGCCGAGCCGGTACAGCGTGTTGCCCAGATTGTAGTAGGCCTGCGAAAGCAAGATCGGATCTTGGAGCGCAGTGGCTCGTTCGAAGGCCTGGAGGGCCTCTTCAAAATTGTTCTTCTGATACTGAGCATCGCCGATGTTGAACTGGGCGAAGGGATTGTTCGGCGACTGAAGCAAGGCGTCCTGGTACTGGACCAGAGCCTCGTCGTACAGTTCGCGACGAAAGAGCTCGTTCCCCCGTTTGATCTGTTTCCGGCCGGGTTGAGCAGTGGCGGCAGGGACCAGCCCGGCGCCTGCCACAAGCGCCGCGAACCCCAGAACGATCCACGAACGCACGTCTCTCATCGTGAGCTGCACCTCTCTGTTCCGCCGGACGCTACGATCCCCTGTGAGAGGACCGCCGCTTCCATTCGGGTATCATCTGCTCCGCAATGAGGAGGAATAGCGCCACTCCCAGCACGTATTGGTAACGATCCTCGTAGTGGGTAAAGCGCAGGGAACCGAGTTCCTTCTTCTCCATCCCGGAGATCTCGTCCAGGATCTTGCTGAGCTCGCCCTCTGTGCCCGTCGCCCGGTAGTACTTGCCCCCGGTTTCCAGTGCGATCTTCTGCAGAGTCACCTCGTCCAGCCTGGACATTACGATCTCCTCGGTGCCGTCGGGTCGCACGAATTTCTTAAATCCCACTTTCTGGCCCAGCTCATTCACGAGGGGGACGGGCGCACCCTGCGGGTCTCCTACGCCGATTGTGAAGATGACGACGCCCTGACGGGCAGCCTCCTTAGCCGCCTCCACCAGCCGGCCCTCGTGATCTTCGCCGTCCGTGATCAGGATCAGCACCTTGTGCTTGCGCTCTGCCTGGTTGAAGGCCTTCAAGGCTGTACGGATGGCCTCGGCGATCGCGGTGCCCTGATCCCGGATGAGACCCGGGTCGAGGATGTCTACAAACATCTCGGCAGCGCCATAGTCTAAGGTCAGGGGACACTGGAGGAAGGCTTGGCCAGCGAAAATCACAAGGCCGATTCTGTCGCCCCGGAGTCGGCGAATAAGATTGCGCAGCTCATGCTTGGCCTTCTCCAGCCGATTGGGGCGCACGTCCTCGGCAAGCATCGAGCGGCTGACGTCCACCGCCACCACAATATCGATGCCCTCCCGCTTCACCTCCTCCAAGCGCGTGCCGATTTGAGGCCTGGCCAGAGCGAGGATCAGCAGCATTACCACCGCTACCAGCAGCGCGGCCTTCAGCCGTTGCCGGCCCCAGCTGACCCCGGCGGTCAAACGCTGCACCTGTTCCCAACGGCCAAACCGCTCAAGAGCCTTCCGTTTCCAGCGGAATACGGCCAGGTAGAACGCCACCAGCGCCGGCAGTCCAAGGAACAAGTACAGGATGTCCGGATTGGCAAAACGCAGCATGGGCAGCTTCCCTCAAGGGATCTTGCGGAATTTGGTGTTGGCCAGGACGATCTCCAGAAGCAGCACCGCAAAGGCCGGGAAAAGGAACCGCCTGAACAGCTCCTTGTAACGGACGTAGTGCTTCACCTCGATCTTGGTCTTCTCCATCTGGCCAATTTCCTGGAAGATCCTCTCCAGAGCCTGGGTGTCGGTGGCCCGAAAATACCGGCCGCCGGTAATCGCCGCAATCTCCTTTAGAAGCTCCTCGTCGATCTCCACTGGCAAGCTCACATACCTCCGACCGAAAAACGGGTCATCGACCGGGTACATCGCGTTGCCCAGGCTTCCCACCCCGATCGTGTAAACCCGGATCCCCAGAGCCTTGGCGATCTGAGCGGCGGTGATGGGGTCGATCTCGCCCGTGTTGTTGCGGCCATCGGTGAGGAGGATGATGACCTTGCTCTTGGCGGTACTATAGCGCAGGCGGCTGGCTGCGTTGGCGATGCCCAGCCCGATCGCGGTCCCATCCCGGATCTGCCCCACCTGGACGTACTGGATGAACTTCTTGAGGACGTCGTAATCGAGGGTAGGCGGACATTGGGTGAAGCTCTCGGCGGCGAAGACCACCAACCCGATACGATCCGAGATGCGGCCATCGATGAAGCGGGAAGCGACTTCCTTGGCAGCCTCGACCCGGTTCTTGGGCTTAAAGTCCACCGCGAGCATGCTGCCCGAGATGTCGAGGGCAATAACAATGTCGATCCCCTCGGTGTGAACCTCTTCCTCCGTACGTTCCGACCGAGGCCGAGCCAGAGCCAGAATCAGAAGAAAGACCGTTCCCAGTCGGAGGCCGAAAAGGAAATGGCGGACCCACCCGACCTGGCCGAGTCCCGTCTTGCGCACGGTTTCCACGTTCGAGTAGGCGATGGTTGCTCCCGGTCGCTGCTGCATCCGGAAGTGCCAGTAGGCCATGCCGGGCAGCAGGATCAACAGCCACAGGAACTGGGGGTCTGCGAAACGGTCCATCTCACGAACCCTCCGCGGGCTGGGCGCTCCCTGAGCCAGTCAGGGGCTCCTCGCCGCTCCCCGTGGACGGGACCATCTCACTCACTGCCGGCTTGGTCGACTCGACGAACTGATAAGCCAGATGGAAGGTGTGCTCAATCTCCTCTCTGCCCGGGTGGTACTTGGCGAATTTCACGAGATCACAAGCCGACAGAAACTCCGCGAGGAGTTCGCGCACTCCCACAGGCAGTCTGTCATCGCCGAAGGCTTCGAGAATTTCCTGCGTCGTCATCTCCAGGGCCCGGACTTCGTAGCGACCCTCAAGGTATCTTCGCACGATCTCGGACAAACGGATGTGCAGAAGCTTGACCTCGCCCCGCTCCAGAAGGTCGGAGTGGAACAGGGCATCCAGTTCCTCCAGCGCGATCTCGTGCGCCGGCCGCGGAGGAGCCTCGCGTGTCGGCAGGAGCTTCAGCCCGCGGCGATGGCGCCAGTAGAGGTACACACCTGCTCCCGCTGCTCCGAAGAAGAGTAAGGCTACCAGAATCCCGACGATCAGCCGGCGCCAATCGTAGGGCACGGACAGGGGAGGCTTAATGTCGCGGATGTCTCCGTGGAGGTCTGGGTTCAAGCTCGCAACCTGGATGGAGATCGGCTGCGACCATAGTTCTTGCCAGCTCGTATCCCCTCGGCTCCGGTAGAGCACGCGAACGGGTGGAATCACGAATTCCCCAACGTCATATGTACTGATCAGGTATTCCGCTTCCTCCCGGATCAGTCCGCCGACCTTCCGCGGCTTGAAGAGAGTGAAATCGCGGATCTCAAAGGCTCCCAGATTCTCCCCGGGTCCAGGGAGTTGAACCTCCGTCGCGGCGTCGTGGCTCACGGCGATCGTGTACCGGACCACATCGCCGATGCGGATCGTTGTCGGCTCCGCTCGGCTCTCAATAGAGACCCCGGCTTGCGTCGTCGTAGCCCATAAGCCCCACGCCAATAGGGCCGTAAGAATTCCGCTTGCTGACCTCATTGCACCCGGCTTTCGAAAATCTCCACTCCCTCAGCCTACATCAGTCGGTCTACGAGCTGACGATACAGCAGGAGCGACTTGTCCTGAAAGTAGTCCCTCGCCACCTGCTCGTGCACCTCGGCAAAGGGTCGCTCCCGCACTACCTTACCGTGTTCGTCCTTTTCTGCGTAGCGGTCGCGGTTGGCCCGGTAGTAAAGTTCGAGCTTATCCGGGCGGGGCGAATCTTGTCGGCGATCTCGCGCTCGATCAGCTTCTGCACCATCAGCTGCTTCTTCGCCTGAACGGCCCCTTCCATCACATCCCTGTCCCGATCGAGGCCCTGGCGGGCCGCATCGCGGTAGAGGATCTCCGTCGCCACATACTCCCGCAGGAAGCGAAGCTTGTCCTCCCGCGTCCGGATCCTCTCCCGCAACGAGGGGGGCAGGCGATTGAGCTCGAAGTCCAGATCACCCTGAGTGATCTCCCGATTGCCGATGCGGGCCACGACCACGCCGGGTCGGTGCTGGGGCACTTGGGAGGTGTCCAGACCGGTCGACTCCCAGAGGGCCTGGCGCGCGTCGGCAGGCCTCTGGAGACGATCCAGGCATTCCACAATCCGCGTTTCGGCCTCTCGTACGACCTCCGTCTGCGGAAACAGGCGCTTGATTTTCACATACTCCGCGAGTGCGTTCTCGTAGTCGTGGAGGCGATCGAAGTAGATCTCGCCGATTGTGAAGGTTATGTTGGCATGCTCCGCTGCGCTCACGGGGTAAAGACGCAGATACTCGCGGTACGCCTCGATGGCCTGCGGGAAAAGCTGGCGGTTGTAGAGTTCGTTCGCGTACGCGCGCCACTGCTCCTTAGGGACAGGCGCCTTGGAGCTGCTCGTGCACGCGCCGAGAAACGCCGCGGCCGTCAGGACGAGACCGAGGCCTACCGAGTATCTCACCACCGGAATCTCCTGGCTCTGGCTCGGAAGAACTTGACGAGAGGCGCCACGTAGGGCTGGTCCGTGCGAATCGCCACGTGGTCAATCCCAATGGTCTGGAAAAGGCGGTAGCGCTCGATCACGGCTTCGTTGGCCAGCTTGCAGAAGCTTTCGCGGAAATCCGCGTCCGTGGTGTCCACAAGCACGGTGTGGCCCGACTCCAGGTCCTCCAACTCGAGGAGCCCTGCATTGGGAAGCTCCAGTTCGCGCGGGTCCGTGAGCGAGATCGCCACCACATCGTGGCGCCGATGGGCAATGCGGAGAGCCCTGGCGAACTCCTCACTCCGGTAGACATCGCCCAGGAAGTCCGACACGAAAAACACCACGCTGCGTCGGCGGACCACTCGGCCCAGGTACTCCAGAGCGCCGCGGGGATCGGTCTGCCGTCCCTGCGGCTCGTGGTAGAGGATTTCGCGCACGACCCGCAACACATGGGCCCGCCCTTTCTTGGGCGGGACGAACTTCTCGGTGCGGTCGGTGAAGATGAGGAGTCCAACCTTGTCGTTGTTTTTCACCGCGGCCAGGGCCAGCAGTGCGCAGATCTCCGCGGCCAGATCCCGCTTGAAGGGGCCAAGCGCGCCGAATTCCTCCGTCCCACTGGCGTCGACCAGGAGCACGACGGTGAGCTCCCTCTCTTCCTGGAACACCTTCACGTAAGGGTGGCCCATACGAGCGGTCACATTCCAGTCGATGGTCCGGACGTCATCCCCCACCTGGTACTCCCGGACCTCGGCGAAGTCCATCCCGCGCCCTTTGAACACGGAATGGTATTCGCCGCTGAACACGTCGTTCACCAGGCCGCGGATGGTGATTTCGATCTGCCGGACTCTCCGCAGGATCTCCCGGCGAGCAAATGTGGCTTCGGCGCGATCCATTGCCCTACGGCGTCTCCACGCTGTTGAGGATGGTGCGGACGATGTCCTCGGATGTCTTCTCCTCGGCCTCCGCCTCGAAGGTAGGGATGACGCGATGGCGCAGCACGTCCATCGCCACCGCCTTGACGTCTTCCGGCGTTACGTAGCCGCGCCGCCGCAAAAAGGCGTGGGCCTTGGCCGCCAGGGTCAGATAGATGGTCGCCCGCGGGCTGGCACCATACTGGATGAGGTCTTCCAGGCTTTCTAGCCCGTAACGGCGAGGCTCTCTGGTCGCGAAAACCAGATCCACGATGTAATGCTCGATCTTCTCGTCCATGTACACATCCAGCACAACCTCCCGGGCGCGGATGATGTCCTGCGGCGTCACGACGGGGTTCGGTTTGGGGATCTCCTTCTTGGTCATCCGCCGCAGAATCTCCAGCTCCTCTTCCCGGGAAGGATACCCGATGCTGAGCTTCAGCATGAATCGATCGACCTGCGCCTCCGGCAAGGGGTAGGTACCTTCCTGCTCGATGGGGTTCTGGGTGGCCAGGACGAGAAAGGGATCGTCAAGTGGATAGGTAGTCTCACCGATCGTCACCTGCCGCTCTTGCATCGCCTCGAGGAGTGCAGATTGCACCTTGGCCGGCGCGCGGTTGATCTCGTCGGCGAGAATGAGGTTGGCGAAAATCGGGCCCTTCTTCGTCGTGAACTTGCCGTCGTGCTGCTCGTAGACGAGTGTACCGATCAGATCGGCCGGCAAGAGATCCGGGGTGAACTGAATGCGCTGAAACTTCGTCTGGATCGTAGCCGAAAGGGTGCGTACGGCCAGCGTCTTGGCCAGCCCGGGCACACCCTCCAGCAAGATGTGACCGTTAGCCAAAAGTCCGATCAGCAATCGGTCGACCATGTACTTCTGACCGACGATCACCTTTTGGACCTCGTTGAGGATCTTATCGACGAAAGCACTCTCCTGGCGAATCCGCTCGTGGATAGCCTGAATGTCCACGCTCATCGCACCTCCCTTTTCGTCCACCGTCTGCCTATCCTAAGGCTGCGGCCTGGTCAGCCACCATTCCACCATTCCTGCCAGGCGAGAGACCTCGGAAAAGTCCCCCGTTTCGCCCCCAAACCTGACCTGATCACACCGCCGGAGAAGCTCTTCAGCCTGGGCAATAAGACGCTCGTCCGCGGTCTTTTGTCGCAGTTCACGCAACAACTCGCTCGTCGTCAGTTCCAGGCCGCTCAAACCGTAGCGGGTCACCAGATACCGCCGGGCGATCTTGGAGATGCCCGCGTAGCTGTCCCTGACTTGAGAAGCCAAGGTACGGGCGCCCACGGCCTCCCGGAGTTCCGCCAGGAGCTGCTCCTCCCAGCTTGGCGGAGGTGGCAGTTCGGGCTGGGGTAGTCCCCCGTGCGTGCGCCGGAAGTAATAGATGCCACCCGCGGCCGCGAGTCCTACCCCTGCAGTAAGGTACACGAACCAGTGTCTGCCGCCCCTTCCCTCTGGGACCGGATCCGTGACCTCCAGCTGCAGGCGTTGTGTCCGAAGGCGTTGCGAAACGCCCGTGCGCGTATCGGTGTAGAGAACGGACATGGGTTCCACGTACGCCATGCCCAGTTCTTTCGGCTTCAAGACGAACCGGTGGGTTTGGACGACAACGGATTGGCCGCCGGAGCCCGCTTCGACACGGTTTGAGCTGCCCGAACCCAGTACTTCGAGATTGCGGACAACCGGCGTTCCGACGTCTGCCACCTCGTACCGGTAAGGCTCGCCGTCCCAGCGAAGTTCCACGCTCAGGGTAACCGTCCGATTGAGGGGAACCTGGGTCCTGTCGAGCGACGCGTGCAGCGCGATTTCTGGCGCCGGGGCCAGCCTCAGCGCCAGGGTGTCAGCCTCGCTCAGGGCGCCAGCAGGCTCCGACTGGAACCCAACCAGGAACCCGATCGTCCAGACGGCTGCAGTGGCAACTCTCCTCACCCTCAGCCTCCCCAGACAAACCCGAGGTCCGGCAGCCATTTGGCATCCGCAGTCTCTCCGGATCTCCACCGGAAAGGTGTGTCGCCCACGTGCGGAGGAGCAAGCGGCGTTCGCTGGCCTCTACTTGCCCCCCTTCGACGAGCCCTGGTCGCCCGCGGAGCTTGTGGCTTCCCCTTCCTGGAAAATGTCGAGCTGACTGATGTCCTTGCCCAGATACTTCAGCTCAAATTGCACGGAGGGCACGAGCTCGTGATTGGGGAATTTCTCGAGGAAGGTGTTGTAGGCCTGGCGCGCCTTGTCCAGATCCTTGACGTCGTTCGCGTAATGATAGCCGATCATGAAGTAGGCCTGCGCCAGTCGGGTGCTATTGGGGAATTGTTCGATCAGGCGCTGGTAGCTGGCGATGGCTCTCTTGTAGTCATGGAGGTTATTGGCGTACAGAAGACCGAGACGGTAAAGGGCTTCCTCGGCGTGACGTCCCGTGGGATAATCCTTGACCAGCTTTTCCAGAGTTTTGGCCGCTTCTTCGTATTGCTCTTTTTCTTGGAGATTCTTGGCCAGGCCAAACAGCTGCTCCTCCGTCATCTTCTGGGAACGGGAGCAGGAGGAGATGACAAAACCCACAAGCAGCACCCCGCACATTATCACTGGAAGCCAAGCCCTCATCGGTCCCTCCTCAGCCTGCTGTGTACGCGCCTCCTCACATGCTATCGGTTCTCCTGACCATCGACAACTCAAAGCTTTTAATTCCGCTCCGCCCCTCAAGGTTTCCTGCCACGGCGGCAATAAAAAAGCGCGCCGTAGGGGCGCGCTCTTAAGGAGAGGCACTGTCCGACCTCACTTATCCCCGTCCACGACCTCGAAATCGGCTTCCTCGGCCCCGGAGCTCGGGCCGGTACCGGTAGCGGTCCCCGACGAGGGAGCGCTCTCTGCCGCTTGCTGATAGAGGCGCGAAGCGATCTCATTCCACACCCTGGTCACCGCGTCCATCTCGCGCCGGATGGCCGCTGCGTCCTCTCCCGACATTACGGAACGCAGGTTCTGGATGGCCTCCTCGAGACGCTTCTTCGAGGGACCGTCGACTCGCTCCCCAAGCTCCTTCAGGCTCTTTTCGGTCTGGTAGATAAGCTGATCGGCCTGGTTCCGCAGGTCGACCAGCTCGCGACGCCGCCGGTCCTCTGCCTCGTATCGCTTGGCGTCGTCCACCATGCGTTCGATCTCTTCCTTGCTGAGACCCGTGGCGGCCTCAATGCGGATATTCTGCTGGCGACCCGTGGCGCGATCCTTCGCGGTCACATGGAGGATGCCGTTGGCGTCGATGTCGAACGTCACCTCAATCTGCGGTACCCCGCGGGGAGCCGGCGGAATTCCGTCCAGATAAAAGCGGCCCAGCGTCCGGTTGTAGGCGGCAAGCTCCCTCTCGCCCTGCAGAACGTGGATCTCCACCGTAGTCTGGTTGTCGGAAGCCGTGGTGAAGATCTCGCTCTTGCGGGTGGGGATGGTCGTATTCCGCGGGATGAGTCGCGTGAACACCCCGCCCAACGTCTCAATGCCCAGAGACAGGGGCGTCACATCCAGAAGTACGATGTCCCTCACATCGCCGCCGAGGACACCAGCCTGAATGGCTGCGCCGATGGCGACTACTTCATCCGGATTCACGCCTTTGTGGGGCTCCTTCCCGAAGAAGTCGCGGACGAGCTGTTGAACACGGGGAATCCGGGTGGAGCCACCGACCAGGATCACCTCGTCGATGTCCTCAGGCCGAAGCCCGGCATCCCGCAGAGCTTGCCGACAAGGCTCCAGCGTCTTCAGAAAGAGATCGTCGCACAGCTGCTCGAACCTGCTGCGGGTGAGGGTGAAGTTCAGATGCTTCGGACCAGCTTCAGTCGCGGTGATGAAGGGCAGGTTGATGTCCGTTTGCGCCAGGGTCGATAGTTCACACTTCGCCTTCTCCGCCGCCTCTTTGAGACGCTGCAGAGCCATGGGGTCTTTGGAAAGATCCACCCCTTCCTGTTTCCGGAACTCTGCTACCAGCCATTCGATGATGCGCTGATCGAAGTCGTCCCCGCCCAGATGGGTATCGCCATTGGTCGCCTTGACCTCAAAGACCCCGTCCCCTATCTCCAGGATGGAGATGTCGAAGGTGCCGCCTCCAAGATCGAACACGGCGATCTTCTCGTCCTTCTTCTTGTCGAGGCCGTAGGCCAAAGCGGCCGCCGTCGGCTCGTTGAGAATGCGTCGGACGGTGAACCCAGCAATTTCGCCCGCTTCCTTCGTCGCTTGTCGCTGGCTGTCATTGAAGTAGGCAGGGACGGTGATGACCGCCTCCGTGACCTTTTCGCCCAGGTAGTCCTCTGCCGTCTGTTTCATCTTCTGAAGAATGATCGCGGAGATCTCCTGAGGCGTGTACTGCCTTCCGTCGACCTCTACCCGCACGGTGTCGTTGTTCCCGCGCACCACCTTGTAGGGGACTTCCTCAATCTCGCGTCCGACCTCGTCGTAGCGCCGTCCCATGAAGCGCTTAATGGAATAGATCGTTCTCTCGGGATTGGTGATGGCCTGCCGCTTTGCGATTTGGCCTACCAACCTCTCGCCGTTCTTGGTGAAGGCGACCACGGAGGGCGTAATCCGCGAGCCTTCGGAGTTGGGGATAACCACTACCTCTGTCCCTTCCATTACAGCGACTACCGAATTGGTCGTACCCAGATCGATTCCGATAATCCTTGCCATTGTTTCCTCCTGCGTGATGCGAAAATTCTTGATTGAGCGGACGCCCCTTTCCCCGGCGACCAGTGGCAAGAAAAAACGACAGGGTCGCTTTTCGCAACCCTGTCTCCGAACGCGCCAAAAGGACGGCACCTTGCCAAGCGGACCCCGACCGCCTGCGTTTCAGTCGCGGCTTTCCGAAGAAGAGCTCCCCGAGCCGGACTTCGATCCGCTGTCGGAGCTCGCCTTGGATTCCCCCTCCGCAGCCTTCTTGTACGCACTGCTTCGGTAGTCTGTGATGTAAAATCCGTTCCCCTTGAACAGCAAGCCGGCCCCGGCGCTGATCAGCCGCTGCGCACGCCCTCCGCAGTGGGGGCACTGTTCGACGGGTGGTTCGGAGATCATCTGGAATAGTTCGAAGTGGCGACCGCAATCCAGGCAACGATACTCGTACGTCGGCATCCTATCCACCTCCGCTGGCTATCAAATCGTCTGTGCTGCCGCGCGAGCCAGTGACAATCTGTCAGAACGGGACAAAACCACTGAGGACCGTGCAACCTCTGTTCCAATCTGTGGGACTTAGGCCTGAATCCATCGTACGACGACTTCCTCCCGACCCCGCGTGCCCCGTCCGCCACGGCCAGCCGGATCCCTGGCAACCTCCAGGCGGCCCCGGAACGACTTGCGTAGCTGCTTTGCGATGTGCAGGGCCATCCACTGATTGATTGTGGTGATCGTCCATCTTCTCCCTTCTTCGCGGATCTCGAGGATGCGGCAGAGGTGGTTGCGGCTGGACTCGATCTCCTCTTCGCGGCGCAGCATTCGGAGGATCTCGTCGCGCCGTTCCTCCAGAACCGGGCCTTCCGCGTAGACAATTCCTCCGACCACCCGGTCGCGGATCCTCCTGCACGCCTCGCAGAGCACCTCCTCCACCCCTTGCTCCCGAAGCTCCTCCCACCTTTTCCGATCCACCACCCATCTTCTCCCGTCGTGCAGAGACGGACAGCTTCGGCACACTTTCATGGCTTGCCCTCCATCTTGATCCCACTGGCCACGTTACCTAATGAGATCTTCCGAGAGGGACACTCCACCTTCTTGGACCGGTGACCGATCCCCTATGCCTCTCGGCCGAAGCAACTGGGGCGGATCTCACTGTTTCTCTTCGGGTACTTCGATTGCCGCGAAGAAGGTGTTCTCACCCCTGCGGACCCTAAGGAGCAGGACATCCCCGGGTTTTAGCTCGGCCACTAGGCTCTGGAATTCCCGAGCCGAGGACACCTTCTGGCGGTTGGCTTCGAGGATCAAATCACCACGGCGCAGGCCGGCCCGGGCAGCGGGGCTTCCGGGTTCCACCTCCGAGATCACGACGCCGCGCTCGCCTTCGTATCCGAGGCGAGAGGCAAGATCTTCGGTAAGAGTCTGGACGCTGAGACCAAGCGACTGGCTCCGGGCACTGCCCCCGCGCGCAAGGCGCTCCTCCTCAGGCCGCTCCCCGAGCTTCACGCGCAGTGTTCGGCGGCTTTTCTCGCGGATCAGGACCACCTCAACCTCCGCCCCCGGCGGATAGCTGGCCACGAGGTTGGTGAGGTGCTGGCTATCCTCGATCTTTCGTCCGTCGAACTCGAGAATCAGATCCCCCTCTTTGATCCCGGCCTTCTCCGCCGGGCTGTTCTTCTGCACTTGCGTGACCAGGGCGCCCATGGGCCGGTCAAGACCGTAGGCCTTGGCGATCTTCTCGTCGACGGACTGGATCCACACCCCCAGCCATCCCCGCACCACCTTGCCCTTGCTGACAAGCTGCTCCATGACCCAGCGGGCCATGTTAATGGGGATGGCAAACCCGATGCCCACGTTCGCCTGCCCCACGATCGCTGTGTTGATCCCCACCAGCTCGCCGCGCAGATTCACCAGCGCCCCGCCGCTGTTACCGGGGTTGATGGCGGCGTCGGTCTGAATGAAATCCTGGAATCGCATCTGGCTGCCGGAAATGTTAAGCCCTCGACGCCCCTTCGCGCTTACGATCCCGTGCGTCACGGTGTGCTCCAACACCTCGGAGAAGGGGCTACCGATGGCCAGTACCCACTCGCCGACCTCCAGCTTGTCCGAATCGCCAAAGCGAACTACGGGGAGCTCTTCGTCCGCTTCAATCTTCACCACCGCGATATCCGTACTGGCGTCGCTGCCGACCACCTTTGCCTTGTATTCCTTTCGGTTGTAAACGACGTAGATCTGGTCCGCGTCTTTGATGACATGGTGGTTCGTGAGGATGTACCCATCCTTGCTCACGATAACTCCCGATCCCAGCCCCCGCTGAATGTACTCCTGGTCGGGATAATCGAAAAAGCGGCGGAAGAAGTCATCTCCGAAGAAGTCCCTCCAGGGATTCTGAATTTGAACCTTCTTCTCCGAGGTAATGGTGACCACCGCAGGGGCCACCTTTTTCACTACCTCGACGAAAACCCGACTGGTATTCTGGGCCTCCAGGATAGCCTGAGATTGCGGACCCTGCTCACCCAGAACGACGTTCGATTTGGGTTCCGGCGAAGATGCCGCCGTGGGCGAGGTCCAGTTCAGATTAGAGGCAACGATGAGACCGATCACCACGCCCACGAAAACCAGGAGAAGTCCACCGAGCACATACGAGCGTTTCATCGTGTTCCTCCCGCTCCCGAAACTCCTTGCTTTCTTATCGTAGGCCAAGGCTTTGACGACACAAGGGGCGTATTCGTTCCACCCGATTCCGGAAGGTCCCCCACGCCGACGCTCCTTGGGGCTTGTTAGGCGTCCTGTGCTCACGATACGGATCCCCCTTCGCAGCTGTCCCCCTGCCCTCTGCCCCAGCCCCGCGTCTGGTTACGGAGCCGGTGCGATTCCCAGCCGTGACCTCTCAGAAACGGTCCCGCCTTTAGGCGGCTTTCCGTACGCGAACGAACTGGTCCCCGACGCCCTGTCGGGTCCGCACACCCATGCCCCGGAGACGGAACACCGTGCCATCCCTCGTGCCGGGGGGCACCCGCATCTCGACCTTCTTCCCCTGCACGGTGCTCACTCGGATTCTGGCTCCGCGATCCAGCTGTTCGCTGCGCAGCGGCACTTCGCAGTAGACATCCTTCCCCCGGCGGGTGAAGAAATGGTGCGGTTGTACCCGGAAGCGGAGGATAAGGTCCTGCCTGCGTCCGTCTCTCCTCTCGATCGACCGCCGCAGCCGGATCCGGCTCCCTGTGTCGGTCCCCTCAGGGACACGTACGGCGAATTTGCGCCGGGCTGTCACCTCCCCTTGGCCGCGGCAAACGGGGCAAGGATCCGAGATCACGTAGCCTGTGCCGCCGCACGCCAGGCAGGGCCTGGACACAGCGAAGAAGCCCTGATCACTCACCACCCTGCCGGATCCGCCGCAAATACGGCAGACCGAACGCGCCCCTGCGCTCCGGGCCCCTGTACCGCCGCACGCCTCGCAGCGTTGAGGAAGATTCACCTCCACGACAATCTCACCGCCCCGTGCAGCGGTGAGAAAAGGCACCTCGACCTCCACTTCCGGGCCGGCACTCTCCGCGCGCGATTGGGCCTGGGTCGCCGAACCAAACAGGTCCCCGAAGTCGAAGAACTGGCGAAACAGGTCCCCAAGGCCGCCAAAGCCGTGCAGGTCATCGAAAGTGAACACGCGTCCGGTGCGGTGGCCGGCTCCAGCCTGCCCGAAGTGGCGCAGAATCTCCTCCCATCCCCCGGTACCCTGGAAACCGCCGAAGCCTGCACCGTACTTGCGCATCTGATCGTACTGGGCACGCTTCTGTGGGTCACTGAGGACTCCGTAGGCTTCTGCGATCTCCTTGAATTTCTCCTCTGCGCTCTTATCGCCCGGGTTCCGGTCGGGATGGTATTTCTTGGCCAGCTCACGGTAAGCTCGCTTGATCTCATCCTGCGTGGCATTTTCCCCCACGCCGAGGATCTTGTAGTAATCCTTAAAGGTGGTCATGTACCCCTCGGCTTGAAGGCCTTCGTCATTGCCGCCGTGGTTCAGCTCAGGATTCGGATTAGCGCCGTAAGGTAGATGATTCGCATGCCTGTCGGCACCGGGATGCGCAGCCGATCGCCGTGCCGCACACCAGGCGGAATGGCGATCACGAGTCGTCGACTGGCCTCCACGCGGCCGCTACCTCCGCAGCGAGGACAGATTGCCCCGCTCCGCGAAAGACCATAGCCCTCACAGAGCCCGCATTCGTGCGTGATCGGCACATCGAACGACACGCGCGTCCCCCACTGGGCCTCGGCGGGCGCAAGCTCGATCTCCAGCTCGGCGTCGAAATCCTCCCATGCAGGGAACCCGCGCATTTCGCGCAGCATGTTCCAGATGAGCTCGTCCGCCAGGTCCAGGACGCCCCACCGATTGGCCGAGGCGGGGGCGCTTTGGCTCCGCAGCTTCCGATCGTAGGCGGCCCGCCGCTGCGGGTCCCGCAGGACCTCGTACGCCTCGGTGGCCCGCCGAAACCGCTCCGTGGCCTCGACATCACCATGCGTCACGTCGGGATGGCACTCCTTGGCTACCCGGCGGTACGCTCGTTTGATCTCCTCCGCGTCGGCGTCCCGATCCACACCCAGGATCTTGTAGTAATCGTCTTCCATCCTCCGGACAAGCGAGCCGGTTCGCCCTGTTGCCTTCCGGAATGCCGATCTCGCTTGCGAGATCAGGCTTCGCACCCGCCGTTTAATTTACCCGCGGGGCCCATCGATTGCAACCGGAATCTCCGCTCGTCCCTGAACCGACGCAGACGCCGCAGATGGGAAAGCCCGCCAGAGGCGGGCTCCCCGACAGCCTTCTGCGAGCGGTGCTCAAAGGAGACTCATTCCACCTCAACCTGGATCTCCTTAGGCCTGGCCTCCTCCTTCTTGGGTATCTCGATCACCAAGACGCCGTCCCGGTAGGTGGCTTTGACGCGCGTGGCGTCGGCCGTGTTCGGCAGGGTGAAGCTCCTCTGGAAGGTACCGAAGACCCGCTCCGAGCAGTAGTAGCAGCTCACGTCCTTCGGCGCATCCTGCTTCTTCTCAGCCCGGATGGTGAGGATGTTGTTGTCGACGCTGATCTTCAGGTCTTCTTTACGCACCCCAGGCAGCTCGGCCTTCACCACGATACCCTCATCGGTTTCGTACACGTCCATGGCCGGGACCCACAGAGTACCGGTCTCACCGCGCAGACTCGGCCAGCGCCCAAAGAACTCGTCCACCATACGGTTGAACTCGTCCTGGAAGTTGAGGAGCTCACGCATCACAGGTCTCCACCTCACGACTGCCATGGCTTTTCACCTCCCTGACCAAGCTTTCTTCGTCCCTGCTTTGAGTCTCACCGTCGGAGACTGTTCGCCCTTCTGCTCTACAAGGGGCGTGCCAGATCTCGGCTCGCTGGTCGAAGTCGAGGGAAACCGATGACTTAGGCGGGTCGGGGATGATCTGGAGACCGGGAAGAGCTCCCCGGCGATTTCGTCAGAGCTATGCCACTACGGCATATAGTTCGGAAGCTTTGTCGGTCCTAACACGGGCGTGGTCTGACCGAGACGTGCGGGGTAAGGCGGAGCACCTTCCCCTCGCCGTTGCGTCTTGCAAGGGCGAGAGTGCCACCGCAAGGCCAGCGATCTCGGCGGTCACACGGCATTCCGTTCAAGGAACAGCACCGCGCGGTCTGCCTCGCCGTCGGAGCAGAGGGTCGCGGTCAGGCCATCGGTGGTGGATGGCAGGTGCACAACGCGTACGGCGTCGGCCCAATCCTCCATCTCCGGTAGTAGCTCCGGCAACTTATTGGCCGCTTCCAGGAGAAGGGATTCGCGGAAGACCACGCCAGGCTCATCGGGGTACAACGGCAGGTACACGATTCCCGTTTCGACCAGGTCCTGGAAGAAATGGGTCCCGAACGAAACCTCGGGCGTGTAGCCGTCGCGCTGGCGTGCCACCTCTACAAGCACGCGGGCGTGGTTGATGTCACTGTATCGCACCCGGACTCCGAGCCGAATGTCGTTGCTGCCCCAGCGTCCCGGCCCCATCAGGATGAACTTCTTGTCCTGAAGCTTGTCGTTCAGGGCAGAGACGATCCGGGCTACCTCCAGGCGTTCCTCGACTGAGGTCAGCCGATCGTAGCACTCCGGCCGCACGTAGACGATGTACTCGATGCCGCGGATCAGGGCGTTTGGGGCATCGTGCTCAACGGTGAATATCACCCTGTCCTTTGGGATGTTGCGCGGGATCTCGACCCGCTCCATCACGATTCGCGCGGCTTGCGGACGGCACTGGAGCAAATAGAGGGCCTCGCCGTCGTAGGCGAACTCGACGTCCACCGGGCTTCCGTAGACCGACTCCAGTTTCTGCAGCATCCGCCGCAAGTTGGCGCAGAAATCGGTCTCCGTGGCCAGCCTGTCAAACGTGATCACCAGGTCTTGCGGCTGCGCGTCGAGGATCTTGGTGGCGGGCGGGCGCACATGGCCCTCTTCGTTCACCGAAACGATCAGGTGAAGGTCAGGGAAGGGCTCGGACATGTCCCCAAGAAGCTCTTGCAGGGTAATGGACTCGACCCGATTGCGCGCCAGATTGATGACATCCACCCAGTGTTGCGAGTAGCGGATGAGGTCTTTGGCCTCGATGGCCGGCCGCAATCCCGGAGCGCCAAGAGCGATCAGGCGCGGGTAATCGGAGGCCACTCGGTCCACAGCGCGCGTCCCCAAGCCCATGACGATCCGCACCAGCCCATCCTCGCGGCGGATCCGAGGGCTCCAGCGGTACACATTGCGCGAAAAGCCAACCCCCGCCCATATGGGTAGGAAGTAGTGTCGGTAGCGGATGCCTACCACCTTCTGGATCAGGACGGCCATCCGCTCGTCGTAGTCAATAAGGTTCTTCTCCCTCCGGTAGGCAATCGGGTCGGGCCCAAGGGTACTGGCGTACACCTCGGCCACAGCCCCCATCAGGGCCTGCAAGCGGTCTTCAAAAGTGCCCTGATTGGGCAGAAAGATTGACTCGTACTTGCCGGAAAAGGCGGACCCGAAATTGTCCTCCAGCAGACTGGAGGAGCGGACGATGAGCGGGTGGGTCCCCACCTCCTCAAGGAGTTCGCGGAAGCGACTGACGATCTCGGGGGGAAACTCACCGTTCTTGAAGATCTCCCGAATCACAGGGTACTCCTTCCGGATCTCCTCGAGGGGCTTGTACTTCTGGTCATAGAAGAGCATGAGCCCGTTTTCCTGTACGAATTGCTGGTACAGGTCCGAGCGGAGGTAATACGATTCCGGGATCCGCAGGCACACCCGCCGGGTGATATCCGCCACCTCGGGGTCGCGCGTCAGAATCTTGTAGGCCAGAAGCATTCCGGCCGCCTTGCCCCCGATCTTACCGATCCCCTGCTTGGGACCGATCGCTCGGTCCACGATGGGCAGGAAATCACAAATGCGCAGATGGTGTTTGGCGACCCCGATGAACTCGAGCTGATCGCTCACAAACTGTCGGATCAAAGCCGCCCGGATCCCGAGCGCCTCCGCTTCGGGTAGAGGGATCTCCCCCCTCGGAAGACTGCAGAACTCGCGCACCCGGGCCGCCAGAAGATCGAAGGACACGTTGGGTAGATTGGCGAAATCTTCCAGCAGCTGGGCGTACTCTCGCCGCACCGCCAGATTGACAATCTTGTCGATCTTGCGGATGCTGAAGTGGCGGGCCGCGTACCGGATGATCAACTCGTCAATCTTACGCCTGCGCTCCAGGGTGAGGCGGCTTACCCCGCCAGCCTCCATCCACAACCTCGAGCTGGCCTCAGAGCTTTTCCCCTCAGCCTCTCCGTAGATACGCTCCACAGAGACCTTGCCGGCCGTGTGAAGCTCGATGAGGAGCTGCCGGAGAATCTTAGACTCCAGGTGGGGGTGCCTCTCCAGATGCTGTCTCACCCTCTGGAGACGCTTCTCGTAGTAGCGGCTCTCCATTGTTCGCTACCGGCTCACCTCGATCGTACCTCTCCTCCCATAAAATGTAAGCATTGCCAATCAGGGAACAAGGGCAATTCCATTACCCGGCGCGATGGGAGCAAGAGGCACCCCTACCTTAGCCCCTTGAGGAGCTCGTGGATTCGGCCCTTCACGCGGGACAGCACCTCCGCCCTCGGGCTCTCCTCCAGCGAGCGCACGATCGCACTCCCGACCACCACGGCGTCGGCGTAGCGGGCGATCTGTTGAACGTGCTCCGGGCGAGAAACCCCAAAGCCGACGGCTACGGGCAGCTCGGTGAGCCGTCGGATCCTCCCCACTAATCCCTCTGCTTCCTTTTCCACCTCTCTTTGTTCCCCTGTGACACCGGTCCGTGAGACGCAATACACAAATCCCGACGAGGCGCGAGCGGCTCGACGGATCCTCTCGTCCGTGCTCGTGGGGGCAACGAGAAAGACGGTCTCCAGATCCGCATCGCGACACGCCTCCAGGTACCCGTCGGCCTCTTCGGGCGGAAGATCGAGCACCAGAGCGCCGTCCACCCCCGCCCCTTTGGCCAGCGCAGGGAACCGCCCCAATCCTACCTGGAGGACGGGGTTGGTGTAGGTAAAGAGCACAAGGGGGATGCCGGAGCGCCTGCGCAGGGCTTGCACAAGCTCCAGCACGTTGAAAAGGGTTGTGCCGGAGGCCAGAGCGCGCTCGCTGGCCCTCTGGATGACAGGGCCGTCGGCGATCGGATCCGAAAACGGCACACCCAGCTCCACCACGTCGACACCCCATTCCTCCAAGTGCGCCAGTACTTCCAGGCTGGTCTCGAGGTCCGGATCGCCGGCCATCAGGAATACGACCAGCGCGGCCCCTTTGCTCTGCCTGGCGCTCTCAATCGTCTCCCTTAGTCTTCCCATGTGCCGCTTACCCTCTGCACGTCTTTGTCTCCCCGGCCGGAGAGGTTGATCAGAATGCACTGATCAGGACGCATCGTCGGCGCTACCTTGGCGGCGAAAGCCAGGGCGTGGGCGCTTTCCAGAGCGGGCAAAATGCCTTCCAGCACAGCACAGAGCCGGAAAGCTTCCACGGCCTCGTCGTCCGTAACGGACGTGTATTCGGCCCGGCCGATCTCTCGCAGGAACGCGTGCTCGGGGCCGACCGCGGGGTAGTCGAGGCCAGCGGCCACCGAATGGGTAGGACGAATCTGGCCTTCGTCGCTTTGGAGTACGTAGGTGAAGGTGCCGTGAAGGACCCCCGGCCGTCCTTCGAAGAAACGGGCCGCGTGGTGGCCCGAATCGAGGCCCAATCCCCCAGCCTCCACTCCTACCAGCTGCACCCCATCGTCTTCCAAGAAGGCGTGGAAGATGCCGAGGGCGTTACTACCGCCTCCGACGCAGGCGACGACCAGGTCCGGCAGCTTCCCTTCGCGCTGCAGGATCTGCTCGCGCGCCTCCCGCCCGATGACGCTTTGAAAATCGCGCACCATCGTGGGATAGGGGTGAGGTCCCAGCACGGAGCCGAGTAGGTAGTGGGTGGTGCGAACGTGGGTGACCCAGTCCCGCAGAGCTTCGTTGATGGCGTCCTTGAGGGTACGGGTGCCGGAGTGCACTGGCCGGACCTCCGCACCGAGAAGCCGCATTCGGTGGACGTTCAGGGCCTGACGCTCAACGTCCACACTTCCCATGTAGATGACGCACTCCATGCCCAGGACGGCGGCGGCCGTCGCCGTCGCCACACCGTGCTGTCCGGCGCCCGTCTCCGCAATCAGTCGTGATTTCCCCATGCGGCGAGCGAGAAGCCCCTGCCCAAGCGTGTTGTTGAGCTTGTGGGCTCCGGTGTGCAAGAGATCCTCGCGCTTCAGGTAGATCTTTGCCCCTCCCCAGTGCTGAGTCAAACGGCGGGCGAAGTAAAGAGGCGTGGGCCGGCCCGCGTAGTCTCGCAAGTACTCTTCCAGCTCCCGACGAAACGCGGGGTCGCCGCTCGCCTCCCGATAGGCAGCCTCAAGTTCCTCCAGGGGAGCCATCAGGGTCTCGGGCACAAAGCGCCCCCCGTAGCGACCGAAATATCCCTTCTTCATTCGCCCTCCAGCTCCTGACAGGCGCGCTGCACTGCTCGGACAAAGGCGAAGACCAGGCGCCAATCCTTCTGCCCCGGCCTTTTTTCGACACCACTGCTTACGTCCACCGCGTAGGGACGGACTGCGCGAATCGCCTCCCCTACGTTTTCCGGGGTTAACCCTCCCGCCAGGATCACACGCGCGTAACGTTTGATCCGCTGCGCCAGGGTCCAGTCGCTCCGCACTCCCGCCCCTCCCATAAGCCCCGGCCGATATCCATCCACGAGGATCGCGCTTACCGAGCGGTAGGGCCGTACCTCCCGCAGCGAGAACTCCGGCCCCGTGCGGAAGGCCTTGATCACGGGCAAGCTCCAGTCGGAGCAATACTCCGGCGACTCCTTGCCGTGGAACTGGAGCGTCGTCAGCCCCACGGCCTCGATCGCCTTCCGTACTTCGGATGGGGGGCTGTCTACGAACACACCCACGCGCTGGAGGAAGGGCGGGAGGCGCGAAGCCATCCGCCCCCCCTCCTCGAGGGACACGAATCGCGGCGAATGTGGCCAGAAGACGAAGCCCACCGCGTCGGCCCCGGCTTCGGCTGCGGCCAGGGCGTCCTCAAGGCGTGTAATGCCGCAGATCTTCACCCGCACACGGCACAAGTCCTTCCCTCCAATGCCTCAGCAGTGTACCCGGCTTGGGTGAACGCATCAGGGCGGTTCCGACAAGAACCCCGTCAAAACCTGCCCGAGCAATCTGTCGAAGATCCTCCGTGCTCCGGACGCCTGACTCCGCAACCACAAGGATTCCCTTTGGCACACGGGAGCGGAGCTCCAGGACGCGCTCCAACCGTACGGAAAAGTCGCGCAAGTCCCGGCTGTTGATCCCGATCGCTTCTGCGCCGGCGTCCAGCGCCCTATCGAGCTCCTCGGCTGTGAACACTTCCACAAGGGATTCCAGACCCTCCTCCCGGCACATCTGGATGAACGCGCGCAAGGAATTGCCCGGCAAAATGCCCGCGATCAGAAGAACGCAACTGGCCCCGGCACGTGTAGCCCACTGGATCTGCCTGCGGTCGACCACGAAGTCCTTGCAGAGAATGGGCAGCTGGGTGCTTTGGGCCGCCTCCCGGAGATCGTGAAAGCTTCCTGCAAAGAATCGGGGCTCGGTCAGAACCGAGATCGCCGTTGCGCCCCCCAACTCGTAGGCCCTTGCTCTTCGACGAACGCTGGCGTTTGGGCGCAGGGGACCGGCGGAGGGCGCCTGCCGCTTGATCTCCGCGATCAGGCTTAGCCCCGGGGCGGAAAGCGCGCGGTAGAAGGAGGGGCGGTCGACCTTTTCCCAGGAATCCGGGCCCGGTTGGGCCAGGTGCTCCAGATCCCAGCGGCGGATCTCGGCGATCTGGTGAAGCATGTTCACGGCACGCACCTTGTGAATTCACGGAGCTCGTCGACCTTGGCCCGCGCCTTTCCGCTGGCGACGGCTTCTTTGGCCCGCTCGATCCCCTCTTGCCAGGACTGGGCCAGCCCGCCGATCCAGATAGCGGCCCCGGCATTCAGGAGAACCGCATCCAGGCAAGGGCCGGGGACACCCTCCAGAGCTGCCAAGGCGATCTCGGCGTTACGATCCGGGTCGCCGCCCGCAAGCTCCTCACGCGGCACCCTGCGGAACCCGAAGTCCTCGGGCTCCACCGTGTACTCGCGTAGGGAGTTCCCGTCCAGCTCTGCCACGGCAGTGGGTCCGGAGAGGGCGATTTCGTCCATTCCGTCGCCGTGCACGACCAGCGCTCTTTGCACGCCCAGCCGCTGGAGGGCCAGGGCTACGTCGCGTACGCGCCCTGCGCTGTACACGCCGAGGACCTGGCGTTTCACGAAGGCGGGGTTGGTCAGCGGCCCCAGGAGATTGAAGATCGTGCGGGCTCCGATTTCTCGCCTTGGTCCGAGGGCGTGTTTCATCGCGCGGTGCAGCAGGGGAGCGAACAGAAACCCGATCCCGACCTCGTCCACACAGCGTCCCACCTGCTCCGGACCGAGTTCGAGGTTGATCCCCAGGCGCTCCAGTAGGTCTGCCGAACCGCAGCGGGAGGAAACGGACCGATTTCCGTGCTTGGCCACCGGGACACCCGCCCCTGCCGCCACGAACGCCGCCACCGTGGAGATATTGAAGCTCCCCACGCCGTCGCCGCCCGTACCGCAGGTGTCAATCGCTTCCACCTGTACCGGAACGCGGAGGGCCTTTTCCCGCATGGCCCGGGCTGCGCCGACAATCTCGTCCACCGTCTCTCCCCGCACCCGCAGAGCGGCCAGAAACGCCCCGATCTGCGCGGGCGTCGCCTCGCCGTCCATGATCTTGTGCACGGCGCAGGCCGCTTCCTTCTCGCTAAGGGCCTCGCCGTCCAGGGCTTTGGCAAGCAGTTCCCTCATCGCTCATCCCTCCAACGCAAATTCCCGCTCTTTCCCTCGCGCTCACCGAGTGGAGGGCCAAACCCGTCCCCCGGCACTGGGCTTCGTGGATCGTGCTGCGGCCGATGGCCGACTACACCAGCTCGGAAGAGGAAGTTGTGCAGAAGTTGCCTGCCTCCCTCGGTAAGCATCGACTCTGGGTGAAACTGAACCCCCTCTACCGGGAGGCAGCGATGGCGAAGACCCATGACCAGCCCGTCTTCGGTCCAGGCGGAGATTTCGAGCTCCGGAGGAAGGCCCGCCTTCTGGACCACCAGGGAGTGGTAGCGGACGGCCCGCAGGGGACTCGGCAGCCCCTCAAAGATGGAGCGTCCGTCGTGGTGGACGAAGGAGGCCTTCCCGTGTACAGGCATTGGGGCCCGGACCACACTCCCTCCAAAGGCCTCGCCGATACACTGGTGGCCGAGGCAGACCCCGAGGATCGGGATGGCTCCTGCAAAACGTCGGATTAGTGGCACCGAGATTCCGGCCGTCCGAGGGACCCCAGGGCCTGGCGAAATCACGATAGCCTCCGGCCGCATCTCTGACACCTCCTCGAGGGAGATCTTGTCGCACCGGCACACAACCACCTCTGCCTCGAGCTCGCCGATCATCTGCACGAGATTGTAGGTGAAGGAGTCGTAGTTGTCGACCACAAGCACAGCCATCCCTTCTCCTCCGGACGTACGGGCTGCGTTCGAGGCCACGGCGGCCCCAGCACCAGGGTGCCGCTTGGAACCCCGCTACGCCGTTTTTTCCGCCTGCTGTATCGCCAAGATCAAGGCCCGCGCTTTGTTGCACGTTTCCTCGTATTCCTTTTCGGGATCCGAATCCGCCACGATTCCCGCTCCCACCTGCACCGAAGCGACGCCCCCAGACAGAGCGATGGTCCGGATAGCGATACAGGTGTCCATGTTGCCCGAGAAATCCAAATAGCCGATACCTCCCGCGTAGACGCCACGCGCTTCTGGCTCGAGCTCGTCGATAATTTCCATGGCCCGCACCTTTGGGGCGCCCGAGACAGTCCCGGCGGGAAAGCAGGCCTTCAAGGCTTCTAAGGCATCCTTGTCCGGCAGCAGCTCCCCCTCGACGGAAGAGACCAGGTGCATCACGTGGGAATACCGCTCGACGGTCATGAATTGGGGAACGCAGACGCTGCCGTAACGGCACACCCGGCCCAGGTCGTTCCGTCCAAGGTCCACCAGCATGAGGTGCTCCGCTCTTTCCTTCTCGTCCCGCAGGAGCTCGGCTTCCAGCGCCTTGTCCTCTTCCGGCGATCTCCCTCGGGGTCGCGTTCCGGCGATGGGCCGCGTTTCCACGCGCCTCCCTTCCACCCGTACCAGCATCTCCGGTGAAGATCCAACCAACTCCCGATCTCCCATCTGCAGGTGGAATAGGTACGGCGACGGGTTGAGGGTCCGCAAGCGACGGTAGAGGTCAAGTCCCGTGACGCTCACCTCCCCTTGAAATCGCTGCGAAAGGACAATCTGAATGGCTTCTCCGGCGAAGATGTACTCCTTGGCTCGCTCGACCATGCGTAGGAACTGATCTCGAGAGACGTTGGGGTCCGGTCGAAAATGAGGCTTGCCCGCGGCCGGGAGCGGGTCTACCGGTCGCAACAGCAAGCGCTCTGTCTCCGCGATTCTCTCCAGAGCCTCGCGATAGGCCTCGCGAGAAGAATTGCGCGCAGGAGCCAGAGTCAAGATGAGCATCTCCCGCCGGACGTTGTCGAAAGCCACGACCTGATCGAAGAACATCCAGAACATATCCGGGACCACCCGCGGCTTACGAAACGGCACTCTCTCCCACAGCCGCACGGCCTCGTAGGCGACAAATCCGACGGCGCCACCGACCAGTCGCGGAAGATTCGCGACCCGTGCAGCTCTGAATTGACCGAGGAGTCTCCGCAGCTCGGAGATGGGATCCCCCTTCCGCGCGTACCGGAAGCATCCGTCTACTTCGATCTGGTCACCCCAGCTCCGAAAGACGAGAAAAGGTCGCGCACCCAAGAAGGAGTACCGTCCCACGTGGCTCCCCCCTTCGACGCTCTCCAGGAGAAACGTCATGTCCGAGCCGCGTCGGATCTTGAGGTAGGCAGACACAGGGGTTTCGGTGTCCGCCAGAATCCGGCGGGCCACGGGCACGAAGAGACCCTGGTCGCGAAGACGGGCAAATGTGTCGTAGTCCGGATGTATGCCTTCCACCATCGCTCCTCCCAGAAAACAAAAAGGCCACGGGTACGCCCGTGGCCTCTGTCGTTGTGCGCTCTCTCTTAGGAGTAGTTAGCTGCCGCCCGGACGCACCCGTTCCTCCTCGTGGTGGCGCCACCACCAGGTCCATCCGCAACGGGTGCCGGACAGCTTCACCATTCTTGCAGACCTCTCAGCACGCAGTGGCAACTTTCACCGAAAGACGCCCTCGAATATATGCGTTTTCCACCCATTGTCAAGGACTTTGTGGCGAGCTATCGACCGTTGCCTCCAATCAGTCAGGCCTTCCGAGGTAGAGCACCACACGGCTCAGCCCCACAACTGCGCAGGGAAACCCTTCTGTGGCGTTGGTCGGCAGATTTGCCCCGCACAGACGGGGGACACGGGAGGTCGCCCTGGAGCGATCATCGGGTGTGTCTGTTCAGCCTGCCCCTTACTGACCTTCTGGTCGGAGGCACTCCCGCCCGCGGCCCAGCGGCCGTCAGGAGCCTCGCGCTGGCCTGCAGCAGCGGGACTCCCAAGAGGCCGTCAGGTCGCTGGCGCCCGAGCTTCATCTACGCGTCCTCGAGATCAGCGGGGTCTACCGTCTGAACGAAGCGCTCGAAGGCCTGCCGGATCTGGTCTCGGACCTTGCGAAAGACGGCCATCACTTCTTCCGCGGTGCCGACAGCTGCGGCGGGATCCTCAAACCCGAAATGGAACGACTCTTTGACCTCGCCGAAGAAGACAGGGCAGCTTTCGCGAGCCTGGTCGCAAACGGTAATGACGTAATCGAACGACTGATTCAGAAACTCGTCCACGGATTTCGGTCTTGCCTGGCTGATATCGATCCCCGCTTCGCGCATCGCTGCTACCGCGCTGGGATGCACCTGGGCAGCAGGTTGGGTCCCGGCGGAGTAGACTTCCCAGGTTGGGCGCATCTGCCGCAGGAAGGCTTCTGCCATCTGGGAGCGACACGAGTTGCCCGTGCAGAGGATCAACACTCTCTTGCGGTCTTCCGGCATTTGGCCGCCTCCGCTCAGCGTGCACTGTTCGTATTCAGCTACTCCCAGGCAACGCCGGACTACGGGGGTCGGTTCCGAGCGTTCCGCGTCGCCTTGATTTTCCCCCGCCCGGCGCGTATATTGGCGGACGTTCGTAGACGTGGGGAGGGTGGTCATGAGCTACGTTCGGCGTATTACCGAGTGGCCCGAGAGCGAGCGTCCACGCGAAAGGCTCCTCAGGCTGGGCGCAGAATCCCTCTCGGACGCGGAGCTTCTGGCGATCATCCTCCGCACCGGTGGCCGCGAAGGAAGTGCCATCGACCTGGCCCGGCACCTATTGACCCAGGCTGGCGGATTCCGCGGCTTGGATCGTATGTCGGCGGAGGAGCTCTGCCGGATTCCGAATGTCGGCACCGCGAAGGCTGCCCAGATCAAGGCGGCTTTGGAAATCGGCAAACGATTCCGACTGGAACAAAGGGAGGAAGGAGAGCGCGTCCATTGCAGCGACGACGTCTACCATCTGGTCGGACCCATGATGCGCGACCTGCCGCGAGAGGAATTCCGCGTCCTCTTCCTCACGCAACGCAATCAGGTGATCGCCAACAAGGTGCTCTTCGAGGGCTCTCTGACCGAGAGCATCGCCAGCCCAAGGGAAATCCTCCGCGAGGCCCTCAATCTCTCTGCGGCCTCTTTGATCCTGATCCACAACCATCCGAGCGGCGATCCCACCCCCTCGGAAGAGGATCGCCGGGTCACCCAGCGCATTCGCGCTGCCTGCGAGACCATGGGTGTCCAACTCCTGGACCACATCATCGTGGGCCGGAACAGCTACTTCAGTTTCGCCGATCGTGCTCTGCTGTGAGCAGCGATCTTCGGCGGCCGGGCAGGTTGAAACCGACGGCGCCCGTCGTTCGAAAGTGAGCCCCGATGTCGAAAGATCCCAGTGTCGGTAACGGATCGCCTCCTGCGGCTATTCCCTCCCGACGCGTGATTCTGGAGCTGGAGGGCATCAGCAAAGCGTTTCCTGGGGTGCAGGCCCTGCGGGACGTGCGCTTCGAACTCCGGGAGGGGGAAGTTCACGTGCTCCTGGGGGAGAACGGGGCCGGCAAATCCACCCTGATGAAGATCGTAACGGGCGCCCTCCCGAAAGATGCCGGGGAAATCCGGCTGGACGGGAGGAAGGTCGAAATCCGCAATCCTCAGCAGGCCCTCGCCCTCGGCATCAGTATGGTCTACCAGGAGTTCAACCTGGCCCCTCACCTCTCCGTGGCGGAGAACATCTGGCTGGGACGGGAACCCCTCCGGGATCGCTGGCTGGGCCTGGTGGATCGGCGCCGGATGCGGGAGGAGGCAAGCGCCATTCTCAGGCGACTCCACC
Source organism: candidate division KSB1 bacterium (assembly GCA_034506315.1). Lineage (GTDB taxonomy): Bacteria > Zhuqueibacterota > Zhuqueibacteria > Oleimicrobiales > Geothermoviventaceae > Zestofontihabitans. The sequence continues at coordinate 99,069 of JAPDPT010000004.1, forward strand.
TCCCGGTCCACCCGGACACACCGGTCTCTCACCTCACCGTCAGTCAGGCCCAGTTGGTGGAGATCGCCAAGTCTCTTTCGGCTCGCGCTCGCATCCTGATCCTGGACGAGCCGACGGCGGCCCTTACGGAGGCGGAGATCGACGAGCTTTTCCGCATCATCCGGGAGCTGAAGGCGGAGGGGGTTTCCTTCGTCTACATCTCCCACAGACTCGAGGAGATCCCGCGCATCGGTGACCGCGTCACCGTGCTGCGAGACGGCGAGTACGTAGCGACCGTACCCGCCACCACGGACCCCGCAGAACTGATCCGCCTGATGGTGGGCCGCAAGCTGGACCAGTTCTACCCCAAGGTACCCTCGCGACCTGGCCCAGTCCGCTTGGAGGTGGAGGGGCTCTGCCGGAGCGGCGTCCTTCACGACGTTCACCTCCAGATCCGCGCCGGGGAGGTGGTTGGACTGGCCGGATTGATTGGGGCGGGAAGAACGGAGCTTGCGCGGGCCATCTTTGGCGCGGATCCTGTGGACCATATGCGGGTCCGCGTGGATGGAGCCGAAGTGGCCATCCGATCTCCGGCCGATGCCATCCGGGCGGGCATTGCCTATCTCTCGGAAGATCGAAAGTCTCTGAGCCTGGCTTTGACGCGGAGTGTTGCGGAGAATATCAGCCTTGCCTCACTCGATCGCTTCTGCACCGGCCCCTTCGTCCGCGCGGAGGCCGAGAGGAGGGCTGTGCAGGAGTTTGTCGAGCGGCTGCGCATCCGTACGCCGAGCCTCAACCAGCAGGTTCAGTACCTGAGCGGCGGGAACCAGCAGAAGGTGGTCCTTGCCCGCTGGCTCCTCCGGGAGGCCAAAGTGCTTCTGTTCGACGAGCCCACGCGCGGCGTGGATGTAGGGGCCAAGGCGGAGATCTTTGAGCTGATCGGGCGCCTGGCGCAGAAGGGCGCGGCCATCCTGCTCATCTCCTCCTATCTGCCGGAACTGCTGGGGGTCTGTGATCGCATTCTGGTGATGCATCGCGGCCGTATCGTAGGCGAGCTGTCGCGCGCCGAGGCCACACAGGAGAAGATCCTCACTCTGGCAGCGCTGGGTAGTGCATCAGCCGGGTAGAGAGCCATGGTCCGGAGGACGGGCAAACCATCGCCCGAGGGGCGTCGCGTCTGGGTCACCGCAGGGGTCGTGCGTCGCGTGGCTCCGTACGCGAGCCTCCTCGCGATGGCGATCGTGCTGAGCTTGCTTTCTCCCCACTTCCTCACGCTGGAGAACCTCTTCGCCATCGGAGTCCAGATGGCGGTCATCGCCATCATGGCCATCGGCCAGATCCTGATCATCATTTCGGCCGGAATCGATCTTTCCGTTGGGTCGGTGATGGCCCTGGCCGGTGTGATCTGCACCATGCTTGTTGTCTCCGGTGTACCGATCGGGCTGGGAATCCTGGCTGGGACCCTGGTGGGAGGGGTCTGCGGATTGGTCAACGGATCGCTCATCGCCTACGGTTTCCTGCCGCCGTTCATCGCGACGCTGGGGATGATGGGCATCGCCCGGGGAGCCGCTTTGCTTCTGACCGGCGGCGTTCCCATCTTCGGTTTGCCCCCCGGCTTCAATTTCCTGGGAGGGGGTCGCATCCTATTCGGCCTGCCGGTGCCGGTCGCGATCCTGATCGCCTTAGCGTTGGCGGGGCATTTCGTGCTCACCCGCACGCGCTTCGGCCGGTACGTGTTCGCCATCGGCAGCAATGCCGAGGCCGCGCGCCTTTCCGGGATCAACGTGCGCGCCACCCTCACTCGCATCTACACCTACGCGGGTCTCCTGTACGGTTTCGCCGGGGTTCTGATGGCCTCACGGCTCAGTACAGGCCAGCCCACGGCCGGCACGGGCTACGAACTGGACGTCATCGCCGCGTGCGTCATTGGCGGCGCAAGCCTGAGCGGTGGCGAGGGCACGGTGTTGGGCGCCATCATGGGCGCCCTGATCATGGGGGTGCTGCGGAACGGCTGCAACTTGCTGGACATCTCAGCCTTCTGGCAGCAGATCGCCATCGGCGTGATCATCGTGGCCGCGGTTTTCTCCGACCAGTACCGGAAGCACAAACTGGGTCGCTTCGGCTGATGGAGGCTCCCCCCCTCAGCGCCCGGGACAGGAAAGCGAACGCGCGCGCTACCTGAGCGGTTCAAGAGTCGGAGATTTCCGCGCCCCCTGAGTGAGAGCCAACGTACGGGAGGACGCGATGGACAGACAGCGCTGGCCAATCCTGGTCATTCTGGCACTGGCGCTTCTGGCTCCTGGCTGCGGTCGACAGGCGCGCCAGAAACCCCGCATCCTGGTTAGTCCGAAGGGGCTTACTCACAGCTTCTGGCTTACGGTGAAGGCAGGCGCCGATTCGGCGGCGCGCGAGTTCGGGGCGGAGATCATCTGGAAAGGGCCGTCCGTGGAGACGGACGTCGCCGGCCAGATAGCGATTCTCGAAGACTACATCAACAAGAAGGTGGACGCCATTGTGATGGCGGCCTGCGACGAGCAGGGGCTTGTGCCGGTGATCGAAAAGGCTCAGGCTGCGGGAATCCCTGTGATTACCATCGACTCAGGGGTGCGATCAGAGATCCCCAAGTCGTTCGTCGCCACCGACAACGTGGCTGCGGCCCGCAAAGCCGCCGACGTTCTCTGCGACCTGATCGGCGACGAGGGGGAGGTGGCGTGCATCCCGTTCGTGCCGGGAGCCGCCACAAGCATTTTGCGGGAGCAGGGGTTCAAGGAGGGCCTGGCCAATCACCCCAGGGTCAAGTTGGTGGCCGTTCAATACTCCCAGAGCGATGTCGCTACCGGCATGGCGGTCACGGAGAACATCCTCACGGCGCACCCGGAGCTGGACGGCATTTTCGCCGCCAACGAGCCAGGGGCCATCGGCGCGGGACAGGCGCTTATCAGCCGGGGACTGGTAGGAAAGGTGAAACTCGTCGCCTTTGACGCCGCCCCCAACGAGATCCAAGCCCTGGAGGCCGGGGTCATCCAGGCCCTGATCGTGCAGGATCCCTTCAAGATGGGCTATCTGGGCGTCAAGTATGCCCTCGAGGTCCTTCAGGGCAAAGAGATCCCCCGTCGCGTGGACACGGGCGTCTACGTAGTGACCCGCGAGAACCTGAACGATCCCGAAATCCAGCGCCTTCTCTACCCTCTGGGCAAGAGCTGAGGTTCCGTTGGGCAACACGGTGCAAAAGATCGCCATTCTTCCCCCCTCGCTTACCAACAAGATCGCCGCAGGCGAGGTGGTGGAGCGCCCAGCCTCGGTGGTCAAAGAGCTCGTCGAAAATTCCCTCGACGCCGGGGCGGACGACATCACCGTCATCCTTCGGGACGGCGGTAAGGCACTGATCCAGGTGATCGACAACGGGTGTGGAATGTCTCCGGCCGACGCCGTCCTGGCCTTTCAGCGCCACGCCACGAGCAAGATCCGGACCCTGGCAGACCTCCAGCGAGTAACCACCCTCGGCTTCCGGGGCGAAGCCCTGGCCAGCATCGCCTCGGTAAGCCGGGTGGAACTCCGAACCGTGCCCCAGGGGGAGATCGAGGGGACCCTTCTCCGGCTGGACGGCGGCCGGGTGGTCGAGCAGACACGAACCGGAGGTAAGCCCGGCACGTCCATCGCGGTTAAGAACCTGTTCTTCAACACGCCGGCTCGTCGCAAGTTCTTGCGCGCGACCAACACGGAATACCGCTACGTGCTGCAGGTGATGAACCGATTCGCCCTGGCCTTCCCCGAAGTGCGCTTTACCCTGATCCACGAGGACCGCGAGGTGTTCCGCCTGCCCAAGTCCTCGTTGCCGGACCGAGTGCTGGAGGTTCTCGGCACTCACCTGCGGGGCAAGCTGGTGGAGGTCGAAGAAACCTCCTCGTCGGTGGCGGTACGAGGGTTCGTGGGGACGCCGGACACCTTTCGGCGCAGCCGGGGTGATCAGTATCTCTTCGTGAATCGGCGCTACGTCGTGAATCGCGCCCTGGGCCACGCTGTCCTCTCCGCCTATGGGGAATCCCTTCTCGGTGGACTCCTCCCGGTGTACGTGATCTTCCTGGAAATCCCTCCCGAGTTGGTGGACGTCAACGTCCATCCGACCAAGATCGAGATCAAACTTTGGGACGAGGATCTCGTCTATCGGCTCGTGCGCGGGGCTGTTCGGCGGTCCGTCTCTTCCGGCGCCGTGGCCCCCGAGCTCACCCTTTCCCCCGCGGAGGGATCCGCTGTCCGAGTCGGCCATGCCCCCTTCCTTCCTCAGCAACGCGTGCTCCCACTTGACGGCGCCCTGGACCAGATGGACCTTTTCCTCCCCGAGCCGGAGAGGTTGGGCCTGAGCACGGAGACTCGCCTGGAGCCCGTGGCGGTGCCTCCACCGGTTCGCGACGTGGAGATGTGGCAGATCCACAATCGCTACATCCTGACGGAGGTCCGCGAAGGCCTGATCGTCATCGACCAGCACGTGGCCCACGAGAGGATTCTGTACGAGAAGGCCATGCGCAGCTTCCGGGAGCGGCGGCGACTGGAGGGGACGCAGCAGCTGATCTTCCCCGAGACGGTGGACCTGAACCTCGAGGATTTCTCGCTGTTTCTCGAGATTCAGCCGTTCCTTGAGCAACTGGGGTTTGCGGTACGCGTGTTCGGGGCGAGGTCGGTCCTCATCGAGGGGCTCCCTGCGGGCCTTCGCCTCGGCAATCCGTCCCGCACGCTCGTCGAGATCATCGACGAGTACGGCAAGGAAAGGGAAGCGAGCCTGGAGATCCACGACTCCGTGGCGCGTTCCTACGCCTGCAAAGCCGCCATTAAGGCGGGCGACCGCCTGAGCCTCGAAGAGATGAACAAGCTCGTCAACGAGCTGTTCAGCTGCGAGCAGCCCTATTTCTGCCCGCACGGGAGGCCGATCGTCGTCCAGATCACCCTCGCGGAGCTGAATCGGAGGTTCGGTCGGGAGTGAAGCCGCGCAGCCCATCGGGCGGAGGCACCGAACGTGAGCTGCCAGACCGGCGGTGTAAGGGATTGGAACGAGCTGCGACGAAGGCTGCTCGAGCGCGAACTTGTCCCTGTCCTCGTCGGCCCCACAGCCGTCGGGAAAACAGCCCTGTCCCTCCTCCTGGCTGAGGCGATGGAAGCCGAGATCGTCTCGGCTGATTCCCGGCAGGTTTATCGCTACATGGACATCGGCACAGCCAAGCCGCGCCCAGAAGACCGCCGTCGTGTCCCCCATCATTTCATCGACGTCCGGGACCCGGACGAATATTACAGCGCAGGACAGTTTGGGAGGGAGGCCAGGGAGAAGATCCAGCAGCTACTTGGCCAGGGACGGTTGCCCCTTGTGGTGGGAGGCAGTGGCTTTTATTTGCGCGCCCTGTTCGACGGTTTGTTTGAGCCCCGTATCTCCGATCCTGAGGTGAAAGAACGAATTCGCGATCGGATCCGCCGGGAGGGGCTTCCGGCCGTGTACGCTTACCTATGCCGCGTAGATCCCGAGGCAGCAGGCCGCATCCATCCCAACGACGAGCAGAGAATCGTACGCGCGCTCGAGGTTTACGAAATCGCCGGCGAACCTATGAGCCATTTTTTCGCCCAGAAGCCGGCGCCGGCTCCCTTCGGTGCCATCTGGATCGGACTTGAGCGTCCGCGGGAAGAGCTCTACCATCGCATCGACCGGCGCGTGGAGGAGATGTTTGCCGCTGGGCTCGTCGAGGAGGTACGCCAGCTCCTGGAGCGCGGTTACACCGCAGACCTCAATGCCCTCCGCACCGTCGGGTACCGCGAAGTCATCGGGTACCTCCAGGGCGAGTTCACGCTGGATCGAGCCGTGTATCTGGTCAAGAGGAACTCACGCCGCTACGCCAAGCGGCAGCTCACGTGGTTCCGCCGCGACCAACGAATCCACTGGGTCCCGGCCGAGGAGGAGACCATTGAACGAATCGTCTCGCTGCTCCGAAACGCTGTGGCCAACCCTCTGCACGGCCCGAAAGAGGGCTCAGTGCGATAGGACGGAGCAAGGGCTTCCGCCCGAGAGCGTCCACAGCTACGGCAGCATCCCGGCATGGCAATCCGAACAGCCCATCTCCTGCCAGGCAGTCCCCACGTCCACCGGATGGCGGAAGGGGAGACCTTCCGAGGTATGGGAGATCTCCAGACTATCGGGTCTTCCCTGCCAGACGATGGTGTGGCACGCCGTGCACTCATTGGTAATGGCCCTCCCCTCGGCGTCCACGTGCTTGCCGTCGTGGCAGCGGTAGCAGCCCTTGAAATAGAGATGCCCCACATTATCCGGATATCGGTCCCAGCGGGCACGCATCTCGGGGAAGAAGTTGAGCTGGAAAAGCTCCTGCAGGGTGGCGATAGCGGAGTCCAGGACAGCCCCGTCTTTTGCCAGCTCCGGATACTCGCTCCCGTAGAACTCCCGTAGCGTGAGGGCGATGGTGTCGAGAGCACCCTGGGTGGTTGCGTACTCCTGACCCAGGGCCTCAGTGGCCACGCGTTTGATCCAGGGCAAGTCCCCTTTCAGTCTTCCTGTGGCCAGGGCAAGGTTAACGATCTGCGCGGGGCTGCGGTAGATGTGGGTGGGACGGTTGTGGCAGTCCATACAGTCCATCACCCGGACTTTCAGGGTATCGGCTTCTTCAGGCGTGACGGGACTGGACGAGTCTACGTACACGCGCGTCTCGCCCGTCCTCTTGTTGGTGAAGCGCACCCACGAGATCTCCTGCCGCCTGGCATCCGTGGCCAGATACTCTACGCGATTGGCGATGTTCATATGCCAATGGATCCCCGTGGCCAGCCCCGTGCGGGGACTCCCTCCGCCCGTCTTGATCAGCATGTTGATCTGCCACTCGGAGTTGTGCTCGTCCGGAAGGAAATGGTGGAAAAGCTTCTGCTGGGCGCCGTAGAACTGCTCCGGCCAGTGACACTGCTCGCAGGTTTCCTGCGCAGGGCGCAGGTTCTCGATGGGAGTAGGGATGGGACGCGGGTAGACGTTGGCAACCGTGGCGTAGACCTGGTACAGGCCGGACAATTTGCTCCGAACGTACCAGTTGGCTCCGGCGCCCACGTGGCAGTCCACGCAGCGCACACGCGCGTGAGGAGACTGCCGGTAGAGGGTATCCTCGGGCTTCATTACTTCGTGGCAGAGCCTGCCGCAAAAGTCAACGGAGTCCGTGTAGTGGTAAGCCTCGTAGCTTCCCACCGCGCTCAGCAAGAGAAAAATCACCACGCCCAGCACAGCGCCGAAGAGGTAGGCGCGGTGACGCCGATCGTTGAGGTCGATCACGGGGAAGCTCGGCGCCGCAATGCCACGGCGCTTCCGCCGCTGGACTTCCACGTAGGCTCCCACCGGAACAAGCAGAAGACCCAGAATCAGAAACGCCGGCACCACAATGAACAAGAAGAGTCCGTAGTAGGGATTCTCCTGCTCCCCTACGAGCTGGAGGAAGAACAGCAGGCAGAAAATGGCCAGGGAGACGCCGGCGATTGCACCCCCGACGAACGAGATCGGATTGTACAGGATGTGGCTGTTGTCCTTCGGCACTGGCTCCCTCCTCTTGGCTTCCTTCGCGCAGTGTGACAATTGCAGCCCGCGTGTCCATTCGGCGCTGGGACCCGACACGGGCCAATTTACGCAAGCAAGACAGGATCGGCAAACAATCTGCGGCACCCCGCCGGGCCCTGGTGCACGCCGGTCCATCCCGGAAGGGCTCCCCTCGACGCGGCCCCAGGGCTCCCCCGTCAGGCGGCCTTACCCGGGCTGCGGTTGCGGGCTCCGGTACACCCATCAGGGCACGATGGCTCAGAACCCGCCCCCACAGAGGTTCCCTCCCCGGGACGTCGTCTGGTGCGAGGACAGCGGGAACTGTCCCGCCGGTCGGGGGCGTTCCCATAGCCGCACGCACTCCCTGACGTCGGGTGTGCAGCCGAAGCTTGCGTTTTACGCGCGGAAAAACGATCTTCTTGTTACGGAGAGCGAGGAGCGGCAAGGAGGTGGTTGGCGTGAATAGGTGTGATGGGATGCGCCGGCGTGACTTCCTGCGGGCGATCGCCGGCAGTGCCTTGGCAGCGGCCCTGCTCCCCGAGGAGTCCGCGGCGCGATTTCTTCGGCCCGCCGACGTCCCTGCGGATCTTGCTGTCGCCAGGAACGGAGAACCCGCTCAGCTAGTCCAGGCGGCCGTCGAGGCCCTGGGGGGCATGTCGCGCTTTGTTTCCCGGGGGGACATCGTGGTGGTGAAACCCAACATCGGCTGGGACCGGCTCCCGGAACAGGCAGCCAATACCAATCCCGAAGTGGTGGCCGAAGTCGTGCGCCTATGTTACCAAGCAGGGGCGAAGAAGGTCCTGGTCTTTGACCATACCAGTAACCGAGCGCAGCGCTGCTACCTCCGGAGTGGAATTCAGGCTGCAGCCAAAGAAGCCGGGGCAGAGGTGTCCTTCGTTCACGAACAGAAATTCCGAAATGTGGAGATTCGCGAGGGCGTGGAGCTGAAATCCTGGCCCTTCTACAAGGACGTTCTCGAAGCGGACGTCCTGATCAACGTGCCGATTGCCAAACACCATTCGATGGCCCGGCTCACCGTGGGGCTGAAGAACATTATGGGTGTGATCGGGGGCGATCGCGGCGCAATTCACAATCACTTCGCCCGAAAGATCGTGGACCTCAACACAGTGGTGAAACCCAAGCTCACCCTTGTCGACGGCTATCGGATCCTTAGGGCCAATGGGCCTCAGGGTGGAAGTCCGCGGGATGTGCAGCTGTTGAAGACAGTCGTCGCGAGCACAGACCGCGTGGCTGCCGACGCCTACGCGGCCACCTGGTTCGGCCTCGGCCCGCAAGACCTCGATTACCTGGTGGAAGCCCACCGGCGGGGCCTCGGCGAAATCGATTTTCGCAAGCTGAAGATCCGAGAGATCGATTTGGGCTCCTGATCGCCCACAGGCCGGATACCCCAAGGCGATCCGCTCCGACGTACCGAGGGCTGGAAAAGAAACGGAAACGCCAAATCACCGACGGGCACCGATACTCCAACCTGCGCAGGGGAGAAATGAGGACGGCACGCCGGGTCTCGCAGCTGCTCTTCTTCCTGCTCTTCTTGTATCTTTTTTTCGAGGCGGTGTACCCCTACGAAGTGGCCCTCCCGGCCGATCTCTTCCTCCGCGCCAGCCCGCTTGCCGCGGTGGCTTCGATTCTCGCCTCGCGCGCCTTCGTGTCCACGGTGGTTCTGGGCTTGGTGATCCTTGCCCTGAGCATCCCACTGGGCCGCTTCTTTTGCGGTTGGATCTGTCCCCTCGGCACGGTGCTCGACGCCACGGACCGCTGGTTTAAGCGTCCCCGCAGAAAGGTTGGGCAGAGGGAATCAACCCGGCTGCGGTCCTGGAAATACGCCCTGCTGGTCGCGATCCTCGCGGGAAGCTTCCTCTCGGTCCAGTTTGCGGGCTACTTCGACCCCATTTCCGTCATCACCCGAGCCTTTACCGCGGTACTGCTGCCGCTGCTGACCAAGGTGGCCGACACTTTCGTCTCCCTCCTCGGTCGGGTATCCTTCCTGGAGAACATCACCTTCTCCGCCTACAACCGTCTGCAGGAAGTCGGTTTCCCCACGCAGCAACCTCTTGTGCGTGGAAGCTTTCTTATCCTGGTTCTCTTCCTGGTCATCCTTGTTCTTGGCAAGTGGAGCCGTCGTTTCTGGTGCCGGAATCTCTGCCCTCTCGGTGCGCTCCTGGGCTTCGTCGGACAGCACCGGCTCACGCACCGCACGGTCAGCACAGCCTGCACCGACTGTGGCGTCTGCCAACTGATGTGCCGGATGAATGCCATTGAGGACGGCTACCGGATCACCCGCACCAGCGAGTGCATCGAGTGTATGCAGTGCGTGGACATATGCCCCGAGGGCGCCATCTCCTATCGGCTGGGCCTGCCTGCCTCGAGCAGCCACAAGGGCGTGGATCTCGACCGGCGGCGCGTTCTCGGCTCCCTCGCCGGCGGAACCCTGGCTGCCGCCGCCTTGTCCGTCGGTTTTGTGGGCCGCGAGTCCTCCAGCTCGAAACTTCGACCGCCAGGCGCCCTGGTGGAAAGCGAGTTCCTGGACCGTTGTGTACGCTGTCTCGAGTGCGTCAGGATCTGCTCCTCTACCGGGGCTTGTCTACAGCCCGCCCTCCTCGAGCGGGGCGTGGCTGGGTTCTGGACCCCCGTAGCCGATATGCGCCACGGCTACTGCGAGTACAACTGCAACCTCTGCGGTCAGGTGTGCCCAACGGGGGCCATTACGCGTCTTTCTGTGGAGGACAAGCAGAAGGTGGTCATGGGCACAGCCTATTTTGACCGCAGCCGTTGCATCCCCTGGTACCGGAACGAAGACTGCCTGGTATGCGAAGAGCACTGCCCCATACCCGAAAAAGCCATCCGCTTGGAGCAGCGGCCGGTACAACTTCCCTCCGGCGAGACCCGCCTGGTGAAGTTCCCGTACGTCGTGGAGGACCTGTGCATTGGTTGCGGGATTTGCGTCACCAAGTGCCCCGTGGAAGGCCAGCCCGGCATCTTCGTCACCACGGCGCGCGAAGAGCGCTTCACCGCCCGCGGGGAAAAGGTGCGCAAGGAGGAAGTCCCGGCGTACGGCCGTTAGCCTGCTCGCCGCATCCACAAGACCTCTGGCCCTCGGGGCCGTGATCTCCGGCACGTGACGTCCTTTGCCTCGGGCAGAGGCCTCCCCGCGACAAGTTTCCTGAACGGGCCGGGCCGAGCCGATTCGCGGCTTGGCGCGTCACCTGCGATGGGGAAAGGTTGGGTCCCCCGCCGGATGCTCCTCACCCTGCGGTGGACAAAGTGTCTGGCAATTCGGGCAGAAAAACGTGCTTCGCCCGGCGGATCTTAGCCTTTCGATGGGAGCACCGCAGCGCGGACACGGCTCCCCTTCTCTGTGGTAGACCGCCAGGCGGAGGCTGAACCACCCGAGCTGGCCGTTGGGGTCCTGATAGTCGCGAATGGTCGTACCCCCCTGTTCGATCGCCTCCCGAAGCGTGTTCACGATGCTCTCGTGGAGACGCTCTATCTGCCTTTCACTCAGTTCCGAGGCCCGCTGCGAGGGGTGGAGACCCGCTCGATACAGGATCTCGTTGGCGTAGATATTCCCGATTCCGGCCACGCGGGTTTGATCCAGGAGAAAGGACTTCATGGTTTGCCGGGAAGAGGCTAAGAGGCGCGAAAGGACCGCCGGCGTGAACGCGGAGTCGAGAGGTTCGATGCCCAATCCCGCCAGAGGAGGACTCTGGAGGACCGAGGCCGTCGGCGCAACCAGGACCGATCCGAAGCGGCGCGGATCCCGGAATCGGAGCTCGAGGCCATTGTCCAAGATCCACCGCACATGGTCGTGCTTGTGCAGCTCCTCGCCGCTGGGGCGGAGCAACAACCTCCCACTCATGCCGAGATGGACGATCAGCGACAGCCCCGAGGAGACATCCCCCACCAGATACTTCCCGCGCCTGCGAAAGGACACGAAAGAGGCCCCCTCCATCCGGCGCAGAGCGTCGGCGTCGACGGGCGTGCGAAGATCGGCCCTTAGGATCTCCACGCGCAGGATGCCTGCACCACCTATGCAGGCCTCCAACCCTCGTCGGACCGTCTCTACCTCAGGCAGTTCCGGCATCGGATTTCCGTGATCGCCGTCTTCGAACCATTCTAAGATAGTGAGTCCCATTCCCGGATCCAAAGGCGTCGGGTAAGGACGAGATGGTGGGCCCTGAAGAACCACCGGTTGCTCGGTTGACAATCTATCTGGGTTGCCTTAAATTCGGACGGTCGTGGGCAAGTACATACGGGCGTCCAAGTCGGCGAAGGAGGTCTCCCATGAGAAGAGCGATTCCGCCCCTTGCAGCTGTTCTTGTGGTGGCAACGGCTTCGTACGGCCAACTTACAGGCCCCACGATGTACCCCGGGGAAGGCGGCACGCTGATGGGAGGGTTGGGGCTTACGGCTGTGGACAATCAGACCTACTTTTCGATCTACCTCCAGCCGGAGATCGCCATCGGCAAGATCGGCATCGGCCTGAATGTGAACCTGCTGTACAACACCAGCACCGGCCATATTCGCAGCAAGGATTGGGACGAAAACTACGACTACTTGCGCCTGGTGCGCTATGTTCGCTACGGACACAAGGGAGATCCCTTTTACGCGCGCGTGGGAGCTCTGGACGCAGCCCGCATCGGGCACGGCTTCCTGGTCAACTACTACTCCAATAGCCCGAGCTACGACGAGCGAAAGATCGGCCTGGCCTTCGACCTGGATTTCGGCACCTTCGGATTTGAGACCATGGCCAACAACCTCGGTCGGGCAGAAGTGCTCGGCGCTCGTGGGTACTGGCGCCCCCTCCGCACGCAGACCTCCCTGCCGATCATCAAGAACCTCGAGCTCGGGGTGACGTACGTGACGGACATCGACCCCGACGCCAATCGCAAGACCGATGACGGGGTTTCGGCCTTCGGGCTCGATGTGGGGCTGCCCCTGCTCACCTTCGCCTCGTTCCGAACACTGGCCTATTACGACTTCGGCAAGATCGTGGACTACGGTTCCGGACAGGCGGCCGGAGTCTCTCTGTCCCTTCAGCTGCCGGCCAATCTTGCCCAGGTGTACGCGCGCGTGGAGCGCCGCTGGCTCGGCAAAGAGTTTGAGGCCGGCTTCTTCAACGCCTTCTACGAGGTCGAGCGCTACACTCCTGCCACCGGCTTCCACAAGTACGACGGGCTGAGATTCATCAACGAGGAGACGCGCGGCATCTTCGGGGAGCTGGCCGGGGACGTGCTGGGCGCAATTCGCCTGCTGGGCAGCTTTGTGCGCCTGGATGATCAGCCCCACAGTGGCCTTCTTCACCTGGCGGCAGACGCCCCCAATGCCATCCCCGGCATTGCGGCCCACGCCAGCTACGAGAAGGGCGCCGTGGAGAAGTTCAAAGATCTCTTTGTGCTCGACGACCACAGCATCGCGCGCGTAGGCCTGGGCTACAAGATCCGGCCCTACCTCATCGCCTACGTGGACTACATTTGGAACTTCGTGTACGACAGCAAGACGCGTCGCTACGTAACCCAGGAACGCGTGGAACCGCGCCTCAGCCTCGTCTACAGTTGGAAGTAGGCTCGTCGGCCCAAGGTCCCGTGGCATTCCGAGCACCTATCGGGAAGCTTGTTTCGCAGGCGAGGGGCTTCCTCTTCTACCCCTATTGCGTTGCCTGCGAGCGGCGGCTCGGCGAAGAGGAGAAGCTGGTGTGCGAGGCGTGTTGGGAACGCCTGCCGCGCGCGGCTCCCCAGTGGGCGGAAGGAGAAGAGCTGCAGCGCCTCTACCCGGGGTCCTTCCTCTCCGCTCGCTTCAGCCTCTGGGAATACAGCCCCGAAGTGGAGCGCCTGGTTCACCTCATGAAATACGAGCGGCGGCCGGTCCTCGCCCACATTATGGGCCAAAAGGTGGGCATCCTCTGTGCGTCTTTTCTCGGCTCGGCCGAAGCGGGGATTGTCATCCCTATCCCGCTGCACCGAGCGCGTCTCCGCGAGCGCGGGTACAACCAAAGCGAGATCCTTTCCCGCGCCATCAGCCAGGAGACCGGCTGGCCCGTGGTGAAGGACGCACTGGTACGCGCACGTCCCACACGGGTCCAGGCGCGACTGAGCCGCGAGGAGCGGCTGGCGAACGTGCGGGGGGCCTTCGCCGTGCGAAGGGAGGAGGCGCTGAGGGGTCGGACGTGCCTTCTCGTAGACGACGTGGTCACAACCGGGTCGACGGCCAACGAGTGCGCTCGGATCCTCCTGGAAGCCGGGGCCACAGAGGTCATACTCGTGACCGTCGCGGCTGCCTGAGCGAAAAGCTTCGTCAGGACCGAGCAACGCGCTATTCGCATTCTGGCCTGAGGGCAGAGAGGCGTGCTATC
>JAPDPT010000005.1 GCA_034506315.1 candidate division KSB1 bacterium
CCTCGCACGCAGACTAATCGCCCCGTTGCTACGTGCCCTGCGTGCAGCCTTTCGCCCGCCTACCAACCCTCGCGCACTGAAGGGACACCGAGGTACCTCCGATTACAAACCGATAAGGGTCCAGAGGGAGAAGGTGGTCCCGCTGTAGTCGTCGGTTTGGCCGAGAGGTCGTCCGAATCGGGCATAGACGTAGCCACCCCGGAGGACGATTGTCAGGCTACGGCCGAGGGAGATGGCCATACCGGCCCCCAGACTTGCCCCGTAGCCGTTGCCCTTTCGCCATCGGTGCACGGAACGAACCTTTTCGTAGCCGAACATAACCAGCAGGCCGTAATCGGCAAAGGGTGAGAACCAGCTATCCTCGGCGAAGCGATGGCGAAAGCACACACCCGCGGGGACAATGCGCACCCTCGCTGCTGCGCAGGCCTGGGGCAATCGGTATTGCTCCCAGTACTCGGCGGAAACGACAAGGTCCAGGTCCTCGCGAAGCGCAGCCCCCAGACCAAGTCCAACCAGTGCCCGCGTCCCCGGGAGCACAGCGGGTTCGAGCGGTCGCTCCGAGGACAGGGCTGTGGGTTTCCACGTACCCACCTCCAGGCCCAGGGAAAAAGAGGAGTGGGGACCTGCTGCGTACGAAAAGCCGGCCAGACCGAAACCCACCCACAACGCCACAAGACAGCGCCATTTACGCATCGGGACTCGCCTTCCGGTGGCAATGGTTTGAGACGCGTTCTGCTCCCCGCTCCTGGTCGGGTCAGACCAACTGCGCGGGTTCCCCTCCCTCTGGGGCTGCGAAAGGCTTTCTTCCCCCCCTCGCTCCCGACCCCTTTCCGGACGTCACACGGGCGGATATTCCAACCTCTCCCACCACTCAAGCTCGAGGTCCGGGAAAAGAGAATCCCGCTGCTGGCAGTCTTCGAAGTATCGCCACTCGGCCGAACCAGGTTCTTCTCCCCGACCAATCTTCTCCGCGAGGTCGGCGATCCGATTGAACGCCTCGTGATGCTCCTGGAACCTCATCTCCGCGTAGTCCCGAGCGGCAAATGTGCTGATCAAGAACTGCCAGTCGGAGGCCTGCAGGAGGAGGAGTTCCCGCGCGACCTGCTTTAGCACTTGTTCCAGACGAGGGTTCTGTCGCCAGGCAAGCTCCTGGACCAGCGAGATCATCCTCAGCTCATCGTCGTAGATGTGGCGCCAGGTCCAGGCCGTGTCTTCGTTCAGCCAGATGAAGTGATAACCGCCTTCCCCCCAGCTGCCTTCCGGCAAGGAGATCACCTCTACGGGCTGGCGGCGGTCCAACTCCTCCGAGCAGGTGGTCACCAGCACGGTACCGGACTGCGCGCATTTCCGGAATACGAGCTTCATGAACTGCGGCCCTTCAAACCACCAATGGCCGAAAAGCTCGGCGTCGAAGGGCGCGACAAGGACCCCCCTGCGGCCTGTTTGCTGCTGATGCTCTCGCAGAACCGTCTCCACCAACCACACAAAGTGCGAAGAGTTTTCTTCGAGGCGCTCCCACACGCGCTCCGGCTCGTACTCCTGCTTGACGGCCAGGTCACTCTTGGCGCTCGTCACCCGCCAGTAACGGTGGCCTCCGGGGAAATGCTTCTTGTGGAACTCGAGATACCAGCCATCGCCGGGATATCCCCATTCCCCGGACCAGACCTGAAGGCCGGTTTTCGGGTCCCTCGTGAACACCGCCACCGGCCGCTTGGCCTCCGGAGAAGAGCTAACCAGATACACCTCGTAGGGGGTTTTCTCGATCTCCTCTTCGCGCGGCCGGAACTCCTTCTCGTACTGGGCCCAGAGGCGTTTCAGCGCCTCGAAGCGGTCCACGTAAACTCCGATTGCCTTTCCTCCCTTGAGGGTCGCCGAGTCCACGAAGAAGTAATCCAGGTCGTTTTCGCTCAGGAATTCGTCCACACCCTTCCGCAGGTAAGGGCGGGTGCCGAGCCGTGACTCGACCGGGGGTCTCCATTCGTAGCGAGGACGGTAGGCACATTCGGGCAGCCAGATGCCGCGGGGCCGGCGTCCGAAGTGCCTCTGGTGCACACGCACGGCCACCTTCACCTGGGCCTGGATGCTGATGTCCTGGGAAAGGAGGGGGAAATACCCGTGCGTGGCTCCGCAGGTGATGATGTCGACGCAGCCGCGGTCCTGGAGGCTTCGGAAAGCCCCGATGAGGTCCCGATCGTAGGTCTCCAGAAACCGGCGCCGAATTTCCCGGTAGTGATCTTGCCACATCTGCGCAAGCCGAGCCAGATGCTCTCTTCCGTAGCGGCGGAACACCGCTTCGTCCTCTTTGGCCGCACGGATCTTCAGGTCCAAGTAGTCCTCGAAATCCCTTTTGAAGCTTTCGTCGGCCAACTGCTCGCTCAGCACCGGGGTGATGCCGATCGTAAGCTTCGGCTCCACACCTTCGGCCAGAAGTTCATTCAGAACGTTGAGAAGCGGGATGTACGTTTCGGCCGCAGCCTCATTCAGCCAGTCCATCCCGTGCGGCCACTTGCCGTGGGCGATGACGTACGGCAGATGTGAGTGCAGGACGAAGGAAAAGCTGCCTACGTTTTCTGTCGCCATGCGACCCCTCGCGCGTATCGTACGCTTTCTCACTCGCTTTCCGCTACCGGCTTGAATCCGAACTCCCGGCCGGGGCCCGGCTCGCCGTACAACCGGATCTCGCCGAATTCGTTCTCGTAGCGTTCGATGTTTTCCTGCAGCGCCTTCAGGAAGGATTTGGCGTGCTGCGGCGTCATGATAATGCGGGCGTAGACCTTGGCCTTCGGAATGCCCGGGACCATGCGGGTGAAGTCGATCACAAACTCGGCCGGAGAGTGGGTGATGAGCACCAGATTGCTGTAGATCCCTTCGGCCTCCTTTTCCCCGAGCTCCACACTGAGCTGCCGCCCTTGCTGCATGTCTCCTCCCATCCTACCGAAGCCCTTCGATCCTGCTCGACGCTGGCACGAACATAGGCCTTTTGGGCCAAAGAGTCAAACGGAAACAAGCCCTGTTCTCTCCGCTCCGGTCAATGCCTGGGCGAAGCGGTCGCTCTCGTTCTCAAGCTTCCAGCGCCCGTACGCTCGCCGGTACCGTACGGGGGTCGATCTCACCCCTTTCCACCTGCCTCCGGAGCTGGGCCAGGGCGACGAATCGGCGGGTAAGTTCCGCCGCGCGTACAGGATCGGAGCGGATCTGTTCCTGCAGGCGTGACGCCCGCTCGTCGATCTCTTCCAGGCAGACAGCCTTGAAGCAATCTTCTGCCAGCTGGCCTGACTCGAAGAGCTCTTGGGGCTCCTCCGCAATGGAAGCAAGGAACTCCGCCACCTCAGGCCGCTCGACCAGGGAGAGGATCGTCGGTACGTCAATAGCTTCCTCCGGAACCGCCTGGGCGAGGAGCTGGCGGAAGAGCTCCCAGACTTCCCGCACCAGGGGATCGCGGGGTGGGACCTGTTCCATCCCCTCCCGCACGTATCGGCGAAGCACCGTCGAGCGGAGCAGGATCCGGATCAGGGTGCGTTCCGCCTCGGTGCGTCGAGATTTCGCACGGGTCACAGGGGCAGAGCCGGTCTTCCGGCCCATTTCCTCAGTGCGCAGCCTGGCCCGGAGGTGTCGAGCCAGCTCGGCAGCCAGGACCCGCTCCTCCATCCCGAGCTGGTCGGCGAGCCACGACACCCACGCCGAACGCCGGAGCTGATTGCCGATGTAGCTTATGGACTCCAGGACTCTTGAGGCGATCCGAGCTCGGGCGTCTGGGTCCCGGAGGTCTGCGCTTTCCATTTCCCGTCTGAGGCGGAACGCGAAGAGGGACTCGGCCTTGGCGATCTCCTCCCGCACGGCCTCTGCCCCACGCGCCCGAACGTACGAGTCCGGATCCTCCCCAGGGGTGACGGTGGCAATTTTCACTTCCATCTCTTCCGCCAGCATTACTTCGGCGCCACGTAGTGCTGCCTTGAACCCGGGCGAATCGCTGTCGTAGAAGAGGATCGCGTTCCGGGTGTAGCGACGGATGAGCCGCGCCTGTTCGGGCGTGAGGGCCGTTCCGAGCGTGGCCACCACGTTCCGGATACCCCTCTGGTATAGGGAAATCAGGTCCATGTAGCCTTCCACGATGATGGCCGCGTCCAGCTCACGGATTGCCTGCCGGGATTGGTAGAGTCCGTACAGGGTCGAGCCCTTCTTGTAGATGGCCGTTTCGGGCGAGTTGATGTATTTCGGGCTGGAATCATCTTCCACCAGTCGGCGCGCCCCAAAGCCCACCACGCGGCCCGACAGGTTGAAGAGAGGGAAGATCACCCGGTGGCGGAAGCGATCGTAGAATCCCCCGCCTTCGCGCCGGACGACCAATCCCGCCTGTTCCAGAACGCTGGTGGGAATCCCCCGACGGGCCGCCCGACTGAGGAGAGCATCCCAGGCCTCCGGAGCGTACCCCAGGCCGAAGGTGGTGATCGTCTGGTCATCCAAACCGCGGGAGCGCAGGTATTCCCGTGCCAGACGGCCTGCCGGGGAGAACAGTTGTTCCCGGTAGAAATCCGCGGCCAACTGGTTCGCCTCGTAGAGGAGCTGAAGGGCCCTCTGCTCCTCCCCTTCGGCCTGCTCCAGGTCCAGATGAATCCCCGCGCGCTCGGCGACCGCTTTCACCGCCTCCTGAAAGCTCAATCCTTCGATCCGCATCAGAAAGTGGAACACATTGCCGCCGGCGCGGCAACCGAAGCAATGGAAGATCTGAAGCTGCGGGTTGACCGAGAAGGAGGGGGTTTTCTCCTGATGGAAGGGGCACAGGCCGAAGTAGTTCTTGCCCTTGCGACGAAGCGAGAGGTAGCCGGAGACGACGTCCACGATATCCACCGCCTGCCGGATCTCCTCGATCTTGTGGGTAGGAATCCGCATCCGCTCCCCTCACCCGAGCGCTGGTGCGTGTGCGTCTTGACATTGTGCTGGGAATTCGCTAAGCTGAACGCGCTTCATCGATCGCAAGAGAAAAGGGTACCAGAGCATTAGCAGAAGGAGGTTCACCTTGACGGCGCGAACCATTCCTTGGCTTTTCGAACAGAGCGTCGAGAAGTACGGCGAACGCCCCTACCTCTGGGAGAAGCGGGAAGGCCGGTATCAACCGACCACGTACCGCCAATTGCGCGAGATGGTCTACGAGACGGCCGCTGGACTCATGGCCATGGGAATCCAGAAGGGGGACCGGGTGGCCCTTCTCTCGGAGGGGCGCGTCGACTGGGTGGTCGCCGAGCTGGGCATCCTTTACGCGGGAGCCATCGACGTCCCACTCTCGGTCAAACTCAACGAGCGCGAGGAGCTCAAATTCCGCTTGGCCCATGCCGAGTGCCGCTTTGCCTTCGTCTCCGGACAGCAGGCCCCCAAGATCCTCGACCTGAAGAAAGACTTACCTGACCTCGAGAAGGTGATCTTGATGGACGGGGAGCCGCAGGACGAAGACGAAATAACCTTACGAAAAGTGCGCGAGCTGGGCAAGGAGTATCTCCGCCGCCACGAGGAGGAGTTCAGGCAGCGCTGGCAGTCGGTACGCGAGGACGATGTCGCCAACATCTGCTACACCTCCGGGACCACCGCCGATCCGAAGGGCATCATGCTCACCCACCGGAATTACACCGCGAACGTGGAGCAAAGCTGCGCGATGATGGAAATCCCGCCGGAATGGGTGACGCTCCTGATCTTGCCCTGGGATCACTCGTTCGGCCACACCGCTGGGATCTACACCTTTATGGCCAAGGGGGCGAGCATCGCAGCGGTCGAGGTCGGGCAGAGCCCCCTCGAGACCCTCCGCAACATCCCCAAGAACATCCAGGAGATAAGGCCGCATATGCTCTACAGCGTCCCATCGCTTTCCCAAAACTTCCGGAAAGGGATCGAGCGGGCCATCCGCCAGAAAGGGCCGCGCGCCGAGAAGCTCTTCCGGAAGGCCCTGGCCGTGGCTTACGAATACAACGGCCTCGGCATTGACCGGGGCAAGGGACTCAAGCGCAAGCTCCTGAAGCCCATGCTGATGCTCTACGACAAGATCCTGTTCAGCAAAATCCGCCAGAGCTTCGGCGGAAGGCTCCAGTTCTTCATCGGTGGCGGAGCCCTGCTGGACATCGAGATGCAGCGCTACTTCTACGCCATCGGCATCCCGATCTATCAGGGCTACGGGTTGACGGAGGCCTCGCCCGTCATTTCCGCCAACACCCCTGACGCCCACAAGCTGGGAACCTCCGGAAAGCTCGTCCCCAACCTGGAATTGCGAATCGTTGATGACGAGGGACGGGACCTGCCCCCCGGGGAGAAGGGCGAGATCGTGGTCCGCGGCGAAAACGTGATGAAAGGCTACTGGAAGAACGAGAAAGCCACCGCCGAGACGATCCGCGACGGGTGGCTGTTCACCGGAGACCTTGGCTACGTCGACGAAGACGGTTTTCTGGTGGTCCTCGGCCGGAAGAAAAGCCTCCTCATCAGCGACGATGGGGAAAAATACAGCCCCGAGGGGATCGAGGAAGCGCTGGTAAGCAACTCCCCTTACATCGAGCAGGTCATGTTGTACAACAACCAGTCGCCTTACACAGTAGCGCTGCTCTTTCCGAACCGCGAGAATCTCTTACGCTACCTTCAGGAACGCGGACTTTCACCCCGGAGCCCGGAGGGCCAGCGCGCCGCCCTGGAACTCCTCCAAGGTGAAATCGAGGAGTACCGCACCGGTAGGTTCAAGGGCATGTTCCCCACGAAGTGGTTGCCCAGCGCCTTTGCGGTCCTCGGCGAGGGCTTCACCGAGCAGAATCGCATGCTGAACAGCACCCTGAAAATGGTCCGCGGACGCATTGTGGAATTCTACAAGGACAGGATCGATCACCTCTACACCCCGGAAGGGAAGGACATCTTCAATCACCGGAACCTGACCATCATCAGCCGGCTTGCGGACTGAAGAGTGCCCGATAACCGTTGAGGGCGGCGCGGAGGGATACTCTACGCCGCCCTTGATCTATCCGGCGAGGAAGGCGCCCCTATTCGCCGACCACCGGGAGGCGCTGGATCTCGGGATCGGTGAAGATATCGGCCTCGTCTCGGCTACGGGTCGAGAACTCTGAGACCACGGCACCTTCCGGCCCCGCCTGAAACCAGTGCAGCGTGTCGGGAGGCAATGTGTACTGGTCCCCCGGATTAAGCTCGATCTCGTGCCACACCGTGTACCATTTCTCACGCCCCTCAGGGGGCTTGGCCTTCGGATTGGGGGTCGGCTCGCCAGGTACGTAGAGGTAAACTTTCCCCCAACGGCAGCGGAACGTCTCTTCTTTTCCAGGCTCCCCCGCTACCGGAGGGTGCCTGTGCTCGGGACAGGTCTGATAAGGGAAGAGGACCAGCTCTTTGGCGCAGACCCGTTCCGTGTTCACGTATACAAGGAGCTCCAACCCCGTCTTTTCGAGCTCCCCGAGGCCGAAATCGGCTACTTCGATCCGCTTCTTCTCCTCCTCCGTGAGCACAATTCCGGCCTTTGCGAAGTATTCCAGCGCGCGCCGGACTGCCCTTTCGTACTCCGCCCGGGTGATCATTGGCCACCTCCTCCGTTGAGGCCGGGTTCGTCAACGAGCCGTACGTCCAGGAAACGGTGGGGTTCAAACAGCGTAAGGTAGCAAGATCGGCTATGTTCACCAAGAGGAGCCTGGAAGCCCAGAAGGATCCCCACAGCTTCCCCCCGCTTCAGCTCAAGCCCCAGCTGCGGGCTCCTGCGGATCCCGAGCTCCACTACCCATTCGTGTTCGGCCCCCTGCGCAGCCACGTGGGTGACGAGCCTCTGGCGCAGCTCGGGGTCCCAGAACGGCCATCTCTCTGGCACGGTGCAATTGAAGACCTGATAGAAGAGCACCGGCCTGTACGCGGAGTCGGGACGCAGCTCTACGAGTAGGTTGTCCCTGCCCAGAAACCAGCCATCGGCATCGCCATCGATTTGGATCTTGAGTCCCACCGGCGGATTGAGGCGAAAGCCGAACCACAAGGCGGACGTGTCCCACGCGGCGTAGATGGTGGCATCCACGCGCGGGTCACGGAACTCGGCGAAGAGGGGCCACTCACCGGATTCGAGTTGACCGTCCAGGCGAGGGGTTCCGTACAGGATGAGTGGCTCGACCGGGTAGAGGGGCGCAGGGTCCTTCGCGTCGGAGAGGCCGTCGCCGTCCGTGTCGCGCCAGATCAAATTGGGGAAGAGGCGCGCCCCGCCGTAGCGCTCCCCAACGCCATCGACTACCCAGTTGCTCAGGCGAATTTCCTCGCCGTCCGAAAGCCGGTCTCCGTCGGAATCCTTGTGCCTGGGGCTACTCCGCAGTCTGCGCTCGTCCATGGGGAGATGGGGGTCGTCGTCCGGAACGCCGTCCTCGTCAGCGTCTGCGGTCGTGCGGATCTCTCCGAAGTCGAGGTCGAACCAGAGTGCTTGCGGCCAGGTGCGCAGCAGATAGGCATTGCCGTCGAAATGCTCCCCGAAGTCCGCAGCCGTCCCGACGGTGGGCGAGAAGTGATTGAACCAGTAGTCCGGGTAGCCGCTGAGGAGGAACAGTTCGTCCAGCTGATGATGGAACTCGTGCACCAAGAGCCAGTTGTTGCCCGATGCGTGGGAAGCAGGCGTCGCTTCCCACCAGGACAGGCCGTACTTGCCATTGCTGCCAAGTCCCACCGTGAAAGCACCGCCCCGACCGGCCAGTTCCCATTTGCGGCTTTCTTGCCGCCACTCCTGCACGCAGGCGATGCAGAACACGGCTCGGTAGCGGCTGAGATCCGACCCAGCCTCGCGCACAGCCTTCTCGAGGGCTTGCTCGCGAGGCGGCGCGTACTCGGAGTTTTCGAAAACCTCCTCCCGCCGAACGGGTGCCCGAACAATCACTGTGTCGAGGTCGAGGAAAAAGCGCAAACCAGAGTTCATCCAGTAAAAGCGCACCCCGTCGTAAAGCTCCTCGACAATCCGCCGGATCTCGTTCTCCGCGAGGAGAGGGGGACCGTCAGCGTTCGGACCCCAGCGGCCCTTGTCCCAGACGTTGGCAAACAAGATCGCGACGGCCGGGAGCGCTACGTAGCACATCGTTCCTTTCCCGGGTGGGCTCACGAACGGCCAGGCGCGCACCGCGAACCGAATCTGAGGAACCGAACGGACCGCAGGGTCAATCTCGACGTGGTAGAGCGCGCAGGGATCGAGGCGCCCGACCGTAAGCGCGTGTACACGGGAGGCCTTTCTCTCCGCCTTTTCCGCAGCCGGCTTACGGCCCCGGAAAACGCGGGTGACCCCAGCCACCGGTTCCGTGCTCTGCCAGCGGATTCTGGCCTTCTTCCTTCCTGCAAACCTCACCTCCGGCTGGAATTCGGCCAGGCTCAGCGGCAGCCTCAGGAACCGGCCCACACCATAGTCCACCACCCATAAGTCCCTCCCATCCCAGGCCAGACCCCACGGCGCAAAGCCCCGCAGGGCCCATCCTGAAAACCTCGCTTGCTCACGGCCTTGGGAGTTCAGCCAAATTACCCCATCGGCCCGGCTGAGGTAGATTCCGCCAGGTGCCATTTCCACCGCACGAGGATGCGTGTAGCCGCTTGGGACGCTCGCCAAATAGTGGGCGCCTCCCTCCGATCCTGACCACCGATACAGGTCCACCGAGAACCTGCCTGCGTCGAGCACCGCGAGGGTATCCTGGCAGCCGGCGATGTCTACAGGGTCCTGGAGGCGATCCTCGCCGAAGGTGCCGACTCCGTGGAGGTCAAGGTTGAAGACGCACACCCTCCGTCTCCCGCGGTCGACCACGAAAAGGGTGCCACCGGACAGAGCGAGCGCGGCAGGTTTCTCGAGGGACAGCCCTGTTCCCTCGCCGGCTCCCGTCGAGCCCAGCCAGTGGCCTTCGGGGTCGAACTTGTGGATCGAGCGGTTGGCTGAGTCCACTACAAAAATGAATCCCTCTTCGGACACCGCAACAGCCACAGGCTCTGCTGGGGAGCCGTTCGGGGGGCGCGGAAGTTCCACCCGCCCGATGGCCTGGCCGGTAGTACTGTACACCGCGATCTGCCCGAGATGCGGAACGGGTGCGTAGATTCTCCCCGCACGAAGGGCAAATTCTCTGGCCCAGTAGCAATCGAGAGATGGCCCGCGGCCCCGCTCAGCCAGCCAGACGTCGTCGAACCAGGTTTCTCCCGCACTGCTCTGAAGCCCCCAGTGCCCGGCTCGATAGCGCAGCGGTTCCCTCACGGCCACGAGTTGACCGTCGAGAAGCACATCGTAGAACCCGGACTCCCCGTCCACCACGAGGCGCATCTCGTGCCAGGCCGCGATATCCAGGGGGTGAAAGTGCACAATGTTCGTGGCCTGGTAGTTTCCTTCCTCGAAGTAGCCGAGAAGCATCGTGGACGGGCTGTCGAGGCGGACCATATGGGAGAAACGCGTGGAGTTTCGGGACTCCGCATTCCAGAACAGGCCCGCCCCCGGCGCCGGGCCAGGCGTGCGGAAACGGAAGCCGATCTCGAAGCTTCCCTCCACGAATCGCCCGGACATCGCGGCGCAATCGTATTCGGACGATAGCTGGCGGTACGTCCCTTCACGGACTTGCCAGTCGCCCCGGATTGGAAGCCAGGTGGGCAACCCCCTCGAGGTATCGGCGTAGTGGGCAAAATCGTCGAAGAAGGAAGCCGTTTCCGCGAGCTGGCCATGTGCGGAAAGACAGCCTGCCAACAGGCAGGCGGCAATCAGTCCCGAGGTTTTCTTTCCGAAGGCCATTCCCCGGTTTATGTCAGGTTCACTCCCGCAAGGCAGGCGCAAAACAAAGCCCCGCCACCTGGCGGTACGGTTAGCTCCTGAACCTTACGCTGACCTCTTGTTCGCCCGCGTGATTGGGGCCCTCGTTGCTCCCGCTCGAAGCTGCGCCGGGACGAGTCTGACGGGTGGCTCCGGCTCCCATGTCGGCTGCGTACGCCGTAGACGCCATGGGGTATCACAACGGCTCCACCTCGAGCTCATAGTCGAATTTATCGAAGTACACGTTTTCGCCGTCGCACTCCACCTCGGCCCGCTGGAAGTCCACGTCGTCCGAGCGGAAGGACGTCTTGGGCGGATAGAGAGGGGCCTGGTGGTCACAGTTGGCGGCCATGTGGTAGGGATCGAGGTTGCCGAAGAAGAAGTCGACAATGGTTCGCTTCTCCTCGGGGCTCAGGGTCTCGATGTAGCGCTGGGCCCAGGCTCCTCGATCCGGATCCACCGGGATCCATCCGTACGGCTCGATGTAGATCTCGCACCAGTCGTGCATCGATTTGTGCCCTGGGCGGATGGTCCAGCCCGATTGCCAGCGCGCGGGGATGCCGCTCAGACGGCAGAGCGTAATGTAGAGCAGGGCCTTTTGCCCGCAGTCCCCATACCGGTGCTCCAGCGTGAAGAGGCTAATGTTACGCAGGGTGGAGTATTCGTGCGCGTAGCTGTAGAGGAGATTGTCCGCAATCCAGTCGTAGATCGCCCGCGCCACCCGTAGGGGGTTGCGCTCCTCACCCACAATGCTGGAAAGCAACGCTCGGAACTCCGGGCGGAAAACCACATGCGGAGGTCTTTCCGCCGTATAGTAGCGGTAGAGCGGGGAAGCGGTGTCGTACGGTTCAACCTTATCTGGGTCCAGCCGGTGGACCGTCGCGTACGAGGTGTACTCGTAGGTTACGCGAAAAATCGTCGCTTTGCCTGCCTCAGCCACCCTCTCCAGGTACACGGAACGGGCCGGGGCTTCGGGTTGAGCAAGCCAGGCCACAAAGGGTTCGGCAGCCACCAGGCGAATATCCGTCTGGAAAGGGAACGCCCGGGGGTACGGGATCCAGCAGCGGACCACACGCCCCGCGGGTACGGCATCGGCCTGTACCCGGACCGTGTGCGTACAGCGGAATCTGCGAGGGAGAACGAAGCGATCTGGGCTTTCCCTTCCAGCTGCAAGGACCTCGCGGACCAGCTTGTACAGCTCGAGTTCTTCGGTGCGACGGTCGGGCCTGGGCAACTGGCGGGCGCGGATCTCCGGGTAGCGCCAGAAAAGATTGCTCACGCTCGCGTAGAGGTAGCGGGTCTCACCGTCGATCACCCTGTAGTCGAGCCTGCCCTCCCCTTCCCACTGACGAAGTTCTTCCTCCCGGAAGGCCTCGACCCGCTGCTGAAGTTGGGCCAGAAGTTCCGCGCGACCCAGGGAATAGTCGAGGCGGATGCGGCGCAATCTCTCCTTTTCCCAGCGCAGCTGTTCGGCCTCGGGCGGCGCCAACTTTCCGACCTGCAAGAGGCTGTCCAGAAACGCCTCCGCCTCCCGAAACCGACCCTCGCGTTCCAGACGATCGACTGTCTCCTGCACATTCACCTCTTTTTTCGGCGCACACACAGAAGCGAGCCCCAAGACGATGATGGACAGACGGATGGCCACGGTCTTCATCTCAGTTCCTCGGGCTTGGGGAGAAGGCGCAGCAGCTCCTCGGCGGCCTCCCTCTGCAGTTCTCGCAGTGCCGATCCATCGATCCCTTTGCGGCTCATCACCCGCCGCACAGAGTCCACGCGCGCAAGCCATCGCCGCTGGTATTGGTCGAGCGCTTCCACAAGCCGCTGGTTCTTGGGAATCGCAAGCCAGTTGGCGTCCAGGGCATCCGGGTGATCGGGAGAGCGGTAGGCCTGGTCCTCGAGCGCCTGGATCCTGCGATTGATCTCCGGGCGGCGAGGCTCGCTCAGGTGGACAGGTACTTCCTCGGCGGCAACCCACAGAGGCACCGCCGCACCGAAGAACGGCTCCCCCAGCACGACCCACATCACGGCCAGGCGCGGATCTTCGCCCCTCCTGACCCCCTCCAGCACCACGCACGCCACCGTGCGGTGACGATTGATACACCAGCCGGTGGGGACCCATCCGCCTTGCTGCACATACGGAAAGCGTCCCGGCCCAGTCAGGTCGCGCGCCACTGTGCGCAGAAGGGAGAAGGCTGTGATACCCCCCTCCTCGGTGACAAGCCTGGACAGCCACTCCCGCGCTCGGACCAGGCGGAACACACCGGCACCCGAGCCATCTCCGGTCTGGGCGAAGTTCGTACGCACAAGCCACCCACCCGCGTCCCTGGCGTCGTACCTCGCGTAGGTGTGGTTCCCGGCTTCGAAGTAAGCAGCCCCTCCCTGCGCATCGAAGACGCCGAAGTTGGACTTGGTCCCGCGTTTCTCCCGATTGGTGCGCTGGAGAAGTTGTTCGAAGTCGCTTACCGTAGCGCACGTCCCCAGCGCAGAGGCCATGAAATAGCCCTCGGCGTCCAAGCTGTCTCCTTCCAGATCCAGCGCTTCGGCATTTACGATCGCAAATCCCGCTTCGTTAAGTCCGGCCCAGGCCTGGGTCGTATCGGCCGCATTGATCAGAGCGACGTAGGCGAATCGCGGGCCCCGTACCCGGGCTACGGCATTGTCCCGAAATGAGCTGTCGCGGTTCTTCCATAGGAGGGGCCTACCATCGGCCGAGGCCGCCACGACGGCTGTGGTACACTCCTCGCTCTCGCCACCAGCAGCTGAGGCGAGTAGAAACACAGCGGCCGCGAACCCCCACAGAACCTTCCCCCAGCGGCGCCCTCTTTTGGGCCAACGGTATTCAGATGGCGCGCCCGAAGTGGAGACAGCGTATGTTTCCGCACGCAGTGCTCGCCTCGCTACACGAGCGTGAGGAACGTCTGGTTGTCCGGCGCCGCCTCCCCGCTTCCTTTTGCCTGACTGTGCCGTGCACGCCTCCCACTCAGAACCGAAACGCACAGAAACAGACCCCCGGCCCGCGCCCCTTCCTCGCGCCATGCCCTCACACCTCCAGGCGTGCGGAGGGACGTGGCGCCGGCTCGGCGATGCGCAGAGCCTCGTTGAGAAAACGGCGCAGGTTTTCGTAGTTGAAGTTGCGGATCAGCTCACCATTGACGGCTACCGAGACGGCTCCGGTCTCCTCCGACACGATGACCACGACGGCATCAGACTCCTCCGACAATCCCAGCGCTGCCCGATGGCGCGTGCCCAGGCTGGGATCGAGGTCTGGGCTCTGACTCAGGGGCAGCAGGCATTTGGCTGCCTCGAGGATGTCGTTTTGAATGACCACGGCCCCGTCGTGCAGGGGCGAGCGCAGGTTGAAGATCGAGACCAGGAGCGGCACCGACACCTCGGCACGGATCGGCACCCCCGTCTCGATGATGGCCTTCAGGCCCATGTCCCGTGCAAGGACGATCAGAGCGCCGAGTCCGCGCTTGGAGAGCTCAAAGGCCGCCTTGGCCACCTCCTCCACCGTGCGGTTCTCATGCACCCGGACGAACAGGCGGATGATCTGGCTTTGACCCAAGCGAATGAGCAGACGCCGCAGCTCGGGCTGGAAGAGGACCACGAAGGCCAGCAACCAGACGGTGCTCAGATTGCGCAGGATCCAGGTGAGCCCACTCATGTTGAGAAGCGGCGCAATCACCGACGCCATAAGGAGAAGCACAAAGCCCACGGTCATCTGGGCCGCTCGGGAACCGCGAACGAAGTAGTAGAGCTGACAGAGGATGTAGGTAATGGCCAGGACGTCGAGGAGATCGATGATGGTGAAACGAAGGAAGGCTATGCGGAATAGGACCATCGGCTCCTCCCCTATGTAGGAACTTTCGGCCTGCCGGGAGGGTGCGCCAGGCTGCCGCTACATCCTCCATGCCCCCGGCTTGCCGACGATACAGTCTGCGATCTGCACCACACGTCTCATCTCCCGGACGTCGTGAACGCGTACGACGTCGGCCCCGTGCGCAATTCCCACGGCGACGGCGGCCGCCGTGCCTTCCAGACGCTCCTGAGGCGGAAGTCCCAGCACCTTGCCGATAAACGACTTTCGCGAGGGACCGATCATCACGGGGCGGCCAAATCTACGGAATTCACCCAGTCGGCGCAAAATCTCGAAATTGTCCTCCACCCTCTTCCCGAATCCGATTCCTGGATCCAGGACGATCTGCTCGGGACAGATACCCGCTTCTGTGGCCAAACGCAGGCGCCCGCCGAAGTACTGACAGATTTCTTCCACTACGTCGTCGTAGTAGGGATGGTCCTGCATCGTACGGGGTGACCCTTTGATGTGCATGATCACCACCCCGGCACGCCAGCGCGCCACAAGAGGCGCCATCTCCGGATCAAAGCCGAGTCCGCTGATATCGTTGACGATGTGGACGCCGGCCTGAAGGGCTTCCGCCGCAACCTGAGCCTTGTATGTGTCGACGGAAAGAAGCACCCTTACCTTCCCCGCCAATCGCGTGAGCACTGGGATTACACGCCGCAGTTCTTCGGCTACGGGCACGGGCTCAGCACCCGGACGCGTCGATTCGCCCCCCACGTCGATGATGTCTGCCCCTTCGGCCTCCATCTGGAGGGCACGGTCGACGGCCCGCTCAGGATCGAAGTACTGGCCTCCGTCCGAGAACGAGTCAGGCGTCACGTTCAGGACCCCCATTATGAGGGTGCGGTCGACCCGCACCTCGCGGTCGCGGCAAATCCACACCCGCGGTTCTGTGCGCTCCGTGTCCAGAAGCTGATCCGACATCCTTGCTATCCCTCAGGCCCGTTCCCTTTTACCCTACCCCCAGGGGGCGAGTCTGCCGCCGCGGGGTTCATCGTGGGGTGCTCAGGCTGTCCGGCGCAAGGCTCCCGATCTCCGCAAGCCTCTTGCGAGCCTGGTCCGCAAACGGATCGTCCGCCCCTTTTCGGAGCCGGACCCGGATCCGGTATTCCTCCGCTGCCTTCTCTCGCAGGCCTACTTTCTCGTAGATCCTCGCCAGGTAAAAGTGGGCATCCGCGTGATCATTAATCTCCACGGCTCTGCGAAACAAGGCCTCCGCGTCCGCAAGGTGACCCGTGTGGAAATAGACGATCCCAAGGTTGTAATAGGCATCAGCATTGAGCGGGTTAAGATCCACGACTCGCTTGTAGATCTCGAGGGTGCGCGGGATATCGTTCAAACCGATGGCGATGCGCCCCGCCAGCATCAGCCCGTCTTCGTGCACGGGATTCAGGGCCAGGAGGGCCTCCGCCTCCTGCTGCGCTGCTCGGAACTTCCGGTTCTGGAAGTAAAGCTCCGCGAGCATGATCCGGGCCTCGAACAGGAAAGGATCGCATTCCACAGCCCTTCTGAGAGCGTGCTCGGGGTGCCGCAATCCCAGGGCCCGCAGGCGTGAAGCGTGGAGGTGAGCCAACCAGTACAGGGTGCGCCCGTCTCGGGCATTCCGTCGGTAGGCTTTCGCCAGCCACTGCTCGGCCAGGTTCCAGCGCTGGGCGAAAACGAAATAGGCTCCCCGTAAGCGCTGCCATTCGTAGCTTGCCGAGTCACCCCACTGGTCCCTCAGGTGCTTCCCCAGGCGGAATAGCCCCTCGGTGAGGTCCTTCTTGGCTCGGTTGAGTTCAGCGAGTTGGTGGAGAAGGACCTCCCCTCTTGCCCATCCCTGAAGCTCCGTGATGCTGGCCCGGTTGAAGGCGTCCGTAGGCAAGCTCTCCCCCGCCGCCAGGGCGAGGAACAGAGTACCCACTTCCCTCAACTCCTCGGCTGACGGCACCGGGATAGAGGTCTCGGCCAGCCCGCCACCGAGCCGTTGGGATACCGCCGCCACCGCTTCGGCCCACGTTTGGGCGAGCGGCTGCCAACCGAGATCGCGCGAGGGGCTCTGCGAGGAAACAAGGGTCCATTGCGGCCCGCCCTCCCCCCACCTTAGCAGGAGAACGGCCTTGGCACCCACCCGCCTCCCTATTCGGAGGCAGTACTCGTCTGCTGCAAGGGAATCAAGAGGGAGGGCTGTCAGAACCTCAGGCACTCCCGAAAGACGGAACCGGCCGGCCAGGGCCTGGCGCAGGGCAAGGCTTGCGGAGGCCGCCAGGCCGATGGTGGCCTCTTCCGGTTGACTGGAGGACCAGTGGGGCAGAACAAGGACGAGGGGGGGCCGCCCGGCAGTTCTTGCGCAACCCAGAATGAGTACGGGAAGCAGCAAGAACACCGTACCGCACGCGCTCCGTCTGAACCGGTAGCTCGGACCCATTCCCGCCTCGACCATGCTCGAAAGGCCATGCTGCGTTCGCTGGCGCCCAGTAGGTATTAGCAGGGGGCCCTGCCCGACTCCACTAAGCTCGGCCCGGGCGCAGAACGGGTTGAGGGGCGACCGTCGGTTCTTTTCCGGCCGTCTCGGCCGTATCCGCCTTGCCCGCAGGGGCGCGTCGCGAGGGAACGCGGCTGAGGGGCTCCCCAGCCAGGACGCGGTCGATCTCTTCACCGTCCAGGATCTCGTATTCCAGAAGGGCCTGGGCCAGGCGGTGCAGCTTGTCGATATTCTCTCGCAAGAGGCGATTGGCCTCTTCCGCAGCCTCGTTCACCAGGCGGCGGATTTCCTGGTCGATCAGCTCGGCTGTGGAATCGCTGTAAGGTCTCGCCAGGGCCAGTTCGCGGCCGATGAACACCTCATCTCCCTGGCGGCCAAAAGCCAGGGGCCCAACCTTCTCGCTCATCCCCCATTCACACACCATCTTGCGCGCAAGCTCGGTAGCGCGCTCGATATCGTTGCCGGCGCCTGTACTCACTTCGTTGAGGACGAGCTTCTCCGCTTCGCGACCGCCCATCAACTGCCGGAGCATCGCAAGGCAATACGAACGGGGATAATTGTGCCGTTCATCCATTGGGAGAGTTGTTGTGGCGCCGAGCGCTCTCCCCCTCGGGATGATGGTCACCTTGTGCACGGGGTCGGCACCCGGGGTGAGCTTGGCCACAAGGGCGTGTCCGGCCTCGTGGTAGGCCGTGCTCCGCTTCTCCTCCTCGGAAATCAAGAGGCTCTTTCGTTCCGCCCCCATCAGAACCTTGTCCTTCGCCTCCTCGAAATCCTCCATCTCCACCACGTTCTTGCCTTTGCGCGCAGCCAGAAGGGCCGCCTCATTGACCAGGTTGGCCAGATCAGCGCCGACAAATCCGGGTGTACCTTTGGCCAGTGTTCGCAGATCCACGTCCGGGCCGAGAGGCACGTTACGGGTGTGCACTTTGAGGATCCCTTCTCGCCCCAGCACGTCGGGGCGATCCACAACGATCTGGCGGTCGAAGCGGCCTGGGCGCAAGAGGGCCTGGTCCAGCACATCCGGCCGATTGGTGGCCGCAAGGAGAATCACGCCCTCGTTCGAATCGAAGCCGTCCATCTCCACCAGGAGCTGATTTAGGGTCTGCTCCCGCTCATCGTGACCTCCCCCGAGGCCTGCGCCGCGCTGCCTGCCGACGGCGTCGATCTCGTCAATGAAGATGATGCAGGGGGCGTGCTTCTTTCCCTGCTCGAACAAGTCGCGCACGCGCGAGGCTCCAACCCCCACAAACATCTCTACAAAATCCGCCCCTGAGATGGAGAAAAAGGGAACGCCTGCCTCGCCGGCCACCGCCCGTGCCAGCAGGGTCTTACCGGTGCCTGGCGGTCCCGTCAGGAGTGCCCCCTTAGGAATCTTGCCACCCAGGCGCTGGAAGCGCTCAGGATTCTTCAGGAACTCAACGATTTCCCGCAACTCCTCCTTTGCCTCGTCGGCACCCGCCACGTCGTCAAAGGTGACCGGAGGTCGATTTTCGAGGAAAAGCTTGGCCCGGGACTTCCCGAAGGTGAAGATTCCCTTTGTCCCAGCCCCCTGCATCCGACGGAGCAGGATCACCCACATCGCGAAGATGAGAGCTACCGGGAGTAGGTAGCCGATGTAGCCCCAGAAGTACCTGGCTTCTCCCTTGAACTCGACCTGGAGGCCGAAATCGTGGATCCAGCGCAGCACCTGCTCGTGGCTCGGCTCCTGGGGCAGTACCACCTTGAAAAGCTGGTAGGTCTCCAATCTTCCCCGCGAGGTGATCGTGGCCGGCTGTTTGAGCGCGCCGTGGAACTCACGCCCCCGGACCTGGGCGCTGACCACCTCGCCAGCCTCCAGGTGGCGCACAAACTCGCTGTACGGGATGGTCACCTCACGGGCTTGCGACATGCTCAGCCGCTGCGAGACCCACACCGAGCCGAGAATGATCGCAATCCAGAACAACAGGGTCCGTGAGGCACGCAGCCACTGAAAACCGTCCTCCGGATCCTCGGAAGGAGATCGCCGAGGACTACGCTTCGAAAGCGGGTCCTTCCGGGGCCTTCCGGTTCGCTTCTGGGGCATGGCGAGTCCCTGCTCAGACGGTAGTCAATTAGACTGGATCGGTTTTCCCGGAGATTTCCGGCTTCTTCGCGGGGTGGGGCTTTGTGCCTTCTGTGCCCTCTTCCAGCACGAAGATCTCGGGGAAGTTGCGGAACTTTTCGGCGAAATCCAGGCCGTAGCCCACGACGAACAGGTTGGGGATGTCGAATCCGACGTATTCGACGTCGTAGTCCACGCGGGCTGCTCCCTCCTTACGAAGGAAAGTCACGAAGCGAAGCGAGCGGGGTCCTCGACTCTCCAGGTAGCGACGCAGCCATTGCACGGACAACCCTGAATCCACAATATCCTCCACGACGAGCACATCCCGGTCCCGAATATCGAGCCCCAGGTCCTTTAACAGCCGGACCTTTCCTGAAGATTCCTTCCGCCGGCCGTAGGAGGAGAGCTTTACGAAATCGATCTCGCAGTCGATCTTCAAGCGGCGGACCAGGTCGGCCATGAACATGAAGGCACCGTTGAGGACGCCGACGAGGACAGGCACCTTCCCCTCATAGTCCGTGGAAATTTGCTCCGCCAGCTCAGACACACGCCTCTGCACCTCCTCCGCGGGGATAAGGAGGCGCTTCCGGTACAGCTCTGCCATAGGCCGTTACTCCTCGCCGCTGATCCTCTCTCCCATGGCGAGTTTGAGAATGCGCTGCGTCTTGTCGGTCACTTTGTAGCGGTCGTCAAGGCGCAACCCACACACCCAGACGATGTTCGCCCCGTCCGTCACCACGGGGGTGCGCCACCTCTCGTAGGCGGGCACTTTGGCATCGGTGAAAAGGTCGCTCAGTTTCTTGCTGCCCGAGCTCCCAAGGGGACGGAAGCGATCCCCCGGCCGCGCATTCCGCACCTCTAAGGGGCCCCGAAGGGCATCCAGGTCTACGAACTCCACACGGGCATCCAGGCCGACGTCGCGGACGTAGGTGGCGCGATCCACAACCTCGGCCGAGATGACCATATCGACTTCCGGAACCTCGACCGTGGCACCGATGGGCAGGGGGTAGCAGAACTCCACCTGTCGTGCTTTTTGAAGCGCCAGCCGCGACTGGCTCTTCACCATCTCGATGCCTGCGCCCAGATTGAGACGGGCGCCGGAGCTTCCTTCCCGGATGAGCTGCACTACCCTCTCCAGGCGATCGTAGTCAAGGAGCCAGCGGCTTCCGCCGAGACGCTCGAAGGCAGTAAGCACCGCGTACTTCTGCAGAAGGGGAGGCTGTTCAGCCAGCCGGAGGGCGTCGAGGAGCACTTCGTCCCGTCGGGACGGAAGTTGTACCACCTGGAGGAGCGCGTGAGCTTGCTCCTCGATGAACGCCTCGGCCTCCGCCACGATCTGTGCGCTCCGGAGCACCGCTTCCCGGACGCCGGGGTTGAAATACCGGCGGAGGTAGGGCAGAAGCTCCAACCGGATGCGATTGCGCCGGAATTCCAGGTTGAAATTGCTTCGGTCAATCCGGTACCTCAGGTTGCACGCGCGGGCGTATCGTTCAATCTCAGCCCGCGTGGCCCACAGGAGGGGCCGGACCACATCTCCTCGCCGCGGGGCCATCCCTGCCAGGCCGGAGAGGCCGGCACCGCGCAGAAAGTGGTCTATCACTGTCTCCACCTGATCGTCGGCGTGATGGGCTGTGGCGATGGCCGTCGCCTTGAGCTGTTGCTTCACGCGTCGCAGAAAATCGTAGCGTACAACGCGCGCCGCTGTCTCCTCCGACAGGCGATGGACCTGGGCGTAACGGCGCACGTCCCTTCTCTCTCGGACGCAGGGCACGGCAAGCTCTTCACAAAGGGCAGCGACGAATCGCTCGTCCTCGTCGGCCTCCTCGCCCCGCAGGGAGTGGTTCAGATGGGCTGCCGAAACCTGCAGCCCGTACGCATCCTTGACCGAGACCAGGAGGTGCAGGAGGGTCACCGAATCCAGGCCCCCGGAGACGGCTACCAGAACGTGCTCGCCCCTGCGGATGAGGGAGGTTTCCATTACCTTCTTGCGAAAGGCCTCAAGGAGCTCCGGCACGGCGGCCCACCCCAGCTTCGCCTACCACAGGAAGCGGCTTTGCAAACAAAAAGACCTTTCGCGCTGCCCGCGAAAGGTCTCTGTAGCGGCGGAGGGACTCGAACCCCCGACACGTGGATTATGATTCCACTGCTCTACCAACTGAGCTACGCCGCCGCTTCCTCCTGTCGAACCTCGACAGCGCTCTAAATATAGGAATCCCCCCTCAAAAGTCAAGCCCAAAAGCAGCACCTCCCACCCCCCTACCTGGCGCCGGTGGATGCGGCACACTCACTTCTTCTTGTACGAGACGGGGATGTTCAGCAGAGGGTACTGGGTAGCGCTCAGGCCCAGCACCTCCTTCAGCCTCTGCGTATCCATTGTCGCGCGTGGCACACACGCCATCCCTTCGGAGGCGCAGAACAGCAGAACGTTCTGGGCCACTGTACCGACGTCGATGGCTGCCCACTGGAGACGTTGGGCCTCTTCCCCCGCCCGGAAACGGGAGATATCCGATACGAGCAATAGGATCACCGGCGCCCGAGCCACACCCTCCTGCCGACCGGCCAGCAACTTCCGGTGATCTCCTTGGACCACCAGGTGCAGCAGGTTATTCTTCGGATCGTACAGGTAGAAGCCTTCCTTGGTGGCCACGTAGATATCGACGTCCTGTGCGTTCATGGCTGAGGGAGCGGTCCGCTTCCCCTCGGCGGGACGATTGATCCCATTGCCAGCCCAGAGCAGATCGGACAGGTCCCGTAGGCTCAACGCTGTGGTATCGAAATCGCGGACCGAGGCTCGGTGGGCGAGGGCTTTCATCAGCGGTTGGCCCCGAGAGGTGTCCGGCGGGTTCAGTGCGATGGTCTTTCTCTCCTGCGCAGAAGTGGTCGTAAGGAGCACCAGAACACCTGCAAGGCTAAGCATGACCTTGGCGTTCATCGCACCCTCCTGTCAGCCCCATTGCACCAGTCCAGGAAACGCGCACCTCCTGTTGCCCTTGCTCCTTGTCGCCACGGGCGGACCGATCAGCGCTTGACCTCGTGCTCTCCGAATACCTCGGCGGAGAAGATCTTGATCACGGTCCCTTGCTCCTTCCAGGCGTTGGGGGGAAGTCCGGCTTTACGGCAGGTGTGCTCGAGGAAAGTGGTGCGATCCCAGCCATACTCGGTCGCTACCTGGGGAAGCAGCAGACCGCTATTGAAGCCACGCTCGATGATGAGGCCGTGCTTTCCGACCTCGATCTCATCGATACTGCGGATCTCGCGCGGTACGGTAAGAACGGAGATTTCGATTTCCAGATCCGGAACTTCCTCGGGGCTCACCGGGGCAAAGCGGGGATCCCGCAGCGCAGCGGCCTCGGCCATCTCCATGACCGTCTCCCACAGGGGCTTGATGGGCATTACGTAGCCGATGCATCCCCTCAGCATCCCGTGCTTGTTGATCGTCACGAAGGCGCCCCGGGGTTCAAGAAGGGTAGGTGAAGTGACTTCGAACTTCGGGAAGGGCTTACCCTTCACCCTCGCCTCTATCGTCCGCCGAGCGATCTCCAGCAGCGTGCGCTTGTCCTCGTCGCTCAGTCCGAGCTCCACCCCCACTTTCCTGGGCGGGGTTTGGCCCTCCCTGCGCAAGAAGGCCACAGCGCCGTAGCCTACCACGTACCCGCTCTTTCGCCCTGTGACATCCCCAGAGGTGGTGTGAGCCAGAACCTTTGCCTTCTGGGCCCCCAATTGTTTGGCGGCGACCATGACCGCCGTCACGGGACCTCCGCCACAGGCCTGGTACTCCTCGCGGTTGAGGCCCCGGTTGAACTTCTCTGGATCGAATTCCTCCATGGCACGGAGGGTCTGGGAGTCACGGGCATTGCACTCATCGTACGAGTAGCCGTGGTACAGATCCGTACTGGCCACCAGGAGGACGGACTTGCCCCGGCAGGCGCGGGCGATCGCCTCTCCGAGCCTCCGGCAGGTCTCCCAGTCCCGATCCAGGATCACAATGGGCACCAAACGGAAGCTCCCCAGGGCATACTGGAGGAAGGGAAGTTGCGCCTCCAGGGCATGCTCCTCCCGATGGCCTTCCCAGCCGGCGTGAAGGATTCCGTCCTGGCTAATGAGATCAGCTGCCAGATCGCGATCTACCGGGATCACGCCCAGCGGAGTCTCGTAGCCGCTTCCGGTGAACACGGAGGCTCCGTGGAAGGCGTCTCTGTGGCTCGGGGCGATGACGATCACATCGTCGTAGTGTTTACCCATGATCTGCTTGTAGGCATAAGCGGCAATCAAGCCGGAATAGACAAAACCGGCATGGGGAGCTACCAGGCCGACGACCTCTCCGTCCAAAGGAGGCTTCTTGGCGTTCTCGAAAAAGGTGTCGAGCATCCGGCGCAATTCCGCCGGGTCCTGGGGATACCACATCCCCGCCACGGCAGGCTTCCGCACTCCCAGGTCGGGCGGCATCGGACGTTTCACCTCCTTCCCGAGTTTCGACCGGGCGACGCTCGTCGCCAGCAAGCCCACCCCCAGCAGAGCGATTGCGCCCACTGCAATGCGGCCGCGCACCTTGCGCCCTCCCATCAGGACCAAACCCCGGGGATCTTCTCCCCGCATTTGGAGCAGCGCCCCGCCCTCAGGTTGTTTTCGAGGATCGAGTATCCCGCTCTACGGATCAGAACGACGTGGCAGTGGGGACAGTAGGTGTTCTCTCCTTCCTCACCCGGAACGTTGCCAATATAGGCAAAACGTATCCCCTCCTCAAGAGCGATTTCACGAGCCATCCGCAAGGTGGCCAGAGGCGTTGGGGGGAGATTGCGAAGTCGGTACTGCGGGTAGAAGCGCGTGAAGTGTACCGGGACGTCGGGGCCCAGCTCCGACACGATCCAGCGACACATCTCGCGGATCTCTTGCTTCGCGTCGTTCTTCGTCGGGATCATCAGGTAGACGATCTCCGTCCACATGCGGCGGGAGACCAGCAGCTTCAGGGTATCCAGGACAGGCTTCAGCTCACCGGCCACAAGCTCGGTGTAGAAACGCTGCGTGAAGGCCTTCAGATCGATCTTCACCGCGTCCAGGACGCTGCACAGCTCCAGCATCGCCTCGCGCTGGATGTACCCGTTGCTGATCATTACGCTGCGGATTCCCCGCTTGCGGCCTTCCACAGCGCAATCGTACATGTACTCCGCAAAGACCACCGGCTCCGTATAGGTGTACGCAATGGTCGGCGACCCGCTCTCACGCGCCAGCTCGGCAATGAGCGCTGGACTTGCCTCGTACGCCTCCATCTGCTCGGGCCTGACCTGGGAGATCTGCCAGTTCTGGCAGAACTTGCACTCGACATTGCAGCCGACCGTCGCAAGGGAAAGGGCCTCCGTCCCTGGCAGGAAATGGAAAAGGGGCTTCTTCTCGATCGGATCCACGTGAATGCTCACGGGGCGCGAATGAACCAGCGTGTAATACGTCCCGCCGCGATTCTCCCGCACGCCGCAGTACCCCCTCTCCTGGTCGTCGATCACGCACTCGCGCGGACAGAGCTTGCAGCGGATCTTGCGGTTCGGGAGCTTCTCGTAGAAGCGGGCTTCCACAACACTCAGATCCTTGGCGCGGCGCAGCTCCAGGAAAGGCGGCCTGGATGCCGATCCCGGGCCCACGGCGGCCAGTACGCAAGCGCTGGCCCCCGCTGCCAGAAATCGCCGCCGGGACCAACTTGCCTCTGCGGGCGGAAGTGGCTTGCTCATCCTTCCACCACCTCGATCTTGGCCATGTCCGCCACCCCAAGCCGATGTTGCGCATCGGCCGCCGTCAAGATGTACGTAGGCTCCCTGCCCGCTTCCCGAAGGGTAGGAAGACCCACTTCTTTGCGCCTTGTCTCGATGATCTGCCAGCCGACGTAATCCAGTGCTACGGGGTCAGTGGCCACGAGGAGAGCACTGTACCGCCAGGCCCACTGGGGCATGAACGGCGGCCCGCCCTCGCACTGGGCCTCCAGGGCGTCGCAGATGATCAGCCTCGTCTTCTGCCTCAGCGCCGGGATGAGGTTCACGTCGGCGATGTAAGGATCGCCGCAGCGGGCATGGTACTTATTCGGATTGTGGATGGCGCCAAAGTAGTTCTTGAGGGCCAGGGTTACCCCCACAATTCCGTGGTCCTTTAGCACAGGCACGTTGATCAGGACATCGCAATCACGGACCGCCACGTTGCTGACGAGGCTACCGATCTCCCCTACGGCGAAAAGACCCTCGTAGTAACCGACGGAGTCGTTGCCGCAGAACCGCGGGCCCTGTCCGCGTCGGCGCACGGGGTATCCGGCCTTCTCCAGATCCGCATCGAGGCGGTCCCAGACCACGATGTCATTGGCGGATATCCCCGCTCCCCGCAGCCGCTCGATGATCGCCCAGACGAGAGGCAGGTTGGTGGACATTCGCCTGCCCGATAGGCAGTTCACCTTGATCCCAACCCTATCCCCACGCGCCACAAGTTGCTTCCACACCTCAGCTGGGTCGCGGTAGCCAAATGCGGCTGCCACCGCACGGTCCAGGAGCTCGCCCACCTTCCCCTCGACAAGCTGGCCATCTCGCCAGACCGAGGGGTCGCGCGCCTGGGCCACCACCGACTTCCCCCCTCGCTCCGCACGAAGAGGGGGACGCGCCTGCACCCTCCCCTTCGGACTAAGCCCCACAAGAAACGGTCCAACCGCGAGCGATCGAAGGAAAGCACGCCGGTCCATCACTGTAGGCCTCTCCCGAACCTTGCCGGTTTTGGCTCTGTGTCTCAAACACTCGCGGCTTTCCGATGGTTCCAGAAAGGCTTGGGGCGGCAAACGCGAAGAGCTCGCTTAGGAGGTCCACACCGAGGAACCCCGGGGCATGTAGAGGGACTTGGGTTGCGACCGCAAGTCTCAGTGCAGGAAACGGTCGATGAGTTTCCGCAGCCCCGCCGCCTCGCCGACGTGCGGTTTTCTCTCGATCTTGGGTGCCTCGGGCTTCGGGACCCCCGCCGTCTTGACGAGGAACACGCGGTTCTCGATGGCCAGCCCGATTTGCCCCGCCAGCAGTTGCAAGAGATGGACGGTCTCGCGTGTGGGCAGTTTGGACGAGGCCGGGTCATCGAACAGCAGAACCCCCACGATACGGCCCTCGCGAGTGCGCACAGGGACCAGAAGCACGTGCCATGGTCCCCATTGCCCCCGCGTGCGCCGCGCCCAGTCCGCACCGTAGTACCGGGCCTTGACGTCGCGTACGGCTCGCTCCTCCTGCGTGATCAGGTAACTCCGGTCCAGGCGGTACTGGGGCCGGAGCAGGGAGCGCAGGTCGGACAGCGACCAGCAAATCGTCCGCAGGTGCGACGCCCGCAGGCGATCCTCGCAGGCCGCCGCTTTGAACTCCAGGCGCTCGCTCTGACGACTGATCACACCGATCATCACGAGGTCAAACTCGGAGATGTAGCGGAGCAACCAGGCCGTGTCGTTCAGGGCGGCTGCAAAGGGCTGGTCCAGGTAGTGGACATTGCTGCCGGCCAGGAACTGCTTCAGCCGTCGGTAGCGTCGCTGCAGCAGGTCCGTCCGCAGGGCGGAGTCCACCAATCCCGAGGCCACAATCCCGAACAGCTCCAGATTGTGAAAAGCGTCCCGTGTCGGCACCAGGTTGTCGACCGGCTGCTCCAACGTCAGGAAGCCAAAGGTCTTGCCCTCGAAGTCGGTCAAAGCGACGAGAATCAGGTCCCGCGGATCCCATTGGTTGGCCGGCCGCCGCACTTGCGTGCGCCGCTCGGGCACTCCACCAGGAAGCAAGCGCGGGTGATCGAGAAACTCCTGATCACTGTAGATCACTTTGATCCGAAATCGCTCCTGGAAGATGCGGTCCACCAGCTGCTTGGGGACCTCCATGGCCTTGGTGGCCAGCTCCTGCGGCTCGAAGCCGATCAGGGCTTGCTTGACGAACACGCGCCGACGCTGATCGAGGAGAGCGAGGGTCACACGCTTGAAGCGAAACTGCTGGGCCGCCACTTCGGCAATTCGCTGGAGTAGAACCTGCACCGGCTGGTCGACGGACTCCTCGGCGGTGCGCATGAGCTCCCGCAGCATCCTCTGCTGGTCGATCCGCAGCTCGAGAACCACAGGAGCTACCTCTTCGGAAACGTCGCGCATTCGCCCCCGGTAGCCGGCAGTCGCGCCGGAATCGTCCTGGATCGGGCTGAGGCGCAATTCGACGAGCTTGGTGGCACCGGACTTCGTGACGAGGGGAATGCGCACAGAGCCTGCTTCGGGCTCAGGCCGGCGGAGATATTGCTGCAGCTCTGCCTCACTGCCTCGCCCGACGACGTCCGCCAGGCAAAGCTGCAGCAGCTCACCCTCCTCGTAGCCGAGGATCTCGCGGACCACGGGGTTGGCCGAAAGAAAGTACCCCCTTCGATCGAGCACGAACACCCCCTCCCCCCGGGCTTCCTTATCTGGGCTGCGAGTCGCGGTAGTGGGCGAAGGGGGGCGTTTTCTCCCTTCGAGCGCCTTCAGGACGGTGAACGGTAGAGCCGTGAGGTATCCTCTCACTTTCATGATGTAGTCGAGGGCGCCGCGCTCCATGGCGGCGATCGCCACATCGTCCTGACCATCCTCCACCATGAGAATGACCGGCACTTCGGGCCGGAGCTTGCGGAGCTCCGGCAGAAGGTCGATCCCCGCCTGACCCGGCAGATCGTTGTCCAAAAGGATGAGGTCGTACGCCTGGGACTGGGCCTTTTGGAGGCAGGTAGCCGCGTCGGTGGCAAAGTCCACTTCGTAGTCGGGATTGTGGAACTTCAGCATCTTGCGGACGATCTCTAACGAGGAGGGATCACGCCCCACCAGAAGAATCCCGATTCCGGCCATCGTGTCGTTTACTCCTCTACCACCGTTCTCTCGAGCTACCCGTCCTCCTTCGTTTCAACCGGCCCTCCTGGACGTAGCGAGGATGGGATCCTCCCCCCTTTCGCTCCAACCCTTCACCTTTCGTCTCACTGGGCGGAAGGTCGCGGCAGATAGCCGCCCGTTTCTGGTCAACGGACGGAAGCCTGATATTGCCTGGCCTTCTGTACGTATTCGCTGTCCGGGAACTCTCGGACCAGGCGGTCCAGATAATAGGCAGCCTGGTTCGTGTCGCCCAGTTTCAGATGGGCCCGGCCGAGCATCAGCAGCGCATCGTCCATCTTCGGGCTGCCGCTGTAGTTGAGGACCCGTTCGAAGGCTCGGATCGCTTGCTGGTAGTCACCAAGGACGAAGTAGCACTCGCCGATCCAATAATGGCAGTTGCTGACGTAATTGTGGTTCGGGAAATCCCGCACCAGGGACGAGAAAGCGCGGATCGCCTGCTCGTACTGGTGATCCATGTACAGCTGGAGAGCTTCGCGGTAGCGAGGATCAAAATCGCCCGCTGCAGCCGCACTCGGAGAGGTGCGTGGCCCGAGAGCTGCAATCTCCTGTTCCAGGCGCTCGATCAGCTCTCTCTTCTCCTCCACCACGCGACGCAAGGTCTCGACCTTCTGCTCCTGGTCAAGAACCCTTCGTTCGAGCTCTTCGAGCTTTCGGCGAACCGAATCGGCAAGGGTTAGCCTGACCGGGGGTGCCGGTGCGGCCCAGGCCGGCGGAGGCGCCTGCTTGGAGCCACCTACTTCCGCCACCGGTTCCGGTACCTCCTGGCGCGCTTTACCCCGACCCCACAGCCATTCTCCGGCATGCCAGACCACGCCGGTCCGGACCGCGAGATAACCGTCTTTGCCGCCGCCCCGAACCCCGTCGAGATCATCACCCGTGGTCCAATGGCGGTTCACGTTCAGCTGAACCGCCAGCTGGGGGGTCACAGCGACCTCGATTCCAGCGCCCAGGAGAGCCTCTCCATCGAAATAGCGGTCTCCGTTCAAGTACTGGAAGTTGAATAGGCCGATGCCTACGTTCACAAGGGGCCGCAGTCTCCGGATCTCGACAGGTCGGACCTGTGCCACGA
Source organism: candidate division KSB1 bacterium (assembly GCA_034506315.1). Taxonomy (GTDB): domain Bacteria; phylum Zhuqueibacterota; class Zhuqueibacteria; order Oleimicrobiales; family Geothermoviventaceae; genus Zestofontihabitans. The sequence goes on from JAPDPT010000005.1 coordinate 29,128, forward strand.
GGTTCAGATTGAGCATCTCGGTGAAAAACTCAAGATGGTACCTGTTCTCCCCGTCCAGCTCTGTGTAGCCGGCGTCCAGTGTAGCGGAGAACTTGGGGGAAAAGCGCTGCATCAGGAAAAAGTGCAGACCAGGTCCAATGGAGGACGAGGTTCCATCGTCCGTGTGGATGCTTTGCCCCCCGGCCAGAACGCCCACGCTCCACTTTTCTCGCGCGATGGATATGTGCGGCCAAAGCCTTGGGAAACCCGCAGCGTCCGACGATAGCCCGCACACGATCAGTACTGCTCCTACCCAAGAACCTCGTGGTAACCGCATCTTGCCACCTCCCAGGCGTTAGGAAGCCTGCCCCACTTCAGGAAATGACCAAACCTCTCAGTCTGGACCGAAGATCCGGAGGCAAGACCTCTTGCAGGCTGATCTTGCGATCGGCGTACAGATTGTAGGCATCCACTAGTTCCGATAGCTCCTTGAGGCAACTGTTCACTTCCTCCTGGGCCGGGCGCTCGGCCATTACCTCGCGCAGTTTGAGAATCTGATCCCCGATCTTGTCGAAGTAATACGCCGTCATGCTCGTATTGATGAGCTCCTGGACCTTCTGCCTGACCTCGTTCTCCTTGCCGACCACCTCTTGTAAGGTGTTCTTCAGATGATATAGGTTGAGCTCTTTGACGAGCTTGGTATCGACCCCAAGGTAAATAAAGAGCGAGGGCCGCTTGCGGTAGTAATCCGTTTTCATCGCGATGTTGGTGAGGATGTATTGCTCCACGATCACCCGTTCGCCGAAACTCAGCTCGCGGTGCGAGGAATACTTGAGGGAGTTCGCCTCCTTGCTGTACTCGACCTGCACCATCAGGTCCGAGAACGCGAAATAGAGAAGCTCCTTCATCTGACCGATCCGATCTGGTTCGTGCGTCTGGATTCGCCCCAGCTCCCTGCTATCTACCTACCTCCCCTCTCCCGCCCATGCAGAAATCACCGCGAGCCCAATCCAAGAAGCGTGCCACAGATGGGTAATCCGGACAGCCAACTGGTACGGCTATGGCCTCACCGCTGCTCGCCTGGTTTCTCCTTCGACCTTGCGGGCGTCCTGATCGGTTTCAGTGTTTCGCAACGGTGCGGGCAGCCTCGCCGACCGTGCGCTCCGAGTCAACCCCTTCCCCCTCCGAACCGGACTATTCCTCGGCTCCGGTCGATCGGGTGGCGACGACCAGGACGAAGTTCAGAAACTGCCAGGCAGTGGAGACTCGGCGGAAGCCGACCTGTCGCATCATCTCGAGCCGGTGGTTCCACGGCACGGCGTAGCGACGCGGCCCCTTCTCCGCCAGATCCGTGAGCACGGCCAGTTCTTCTTCACTTACCCTCCGCTTGGCCACCGCATCGGAAATCAGCCGGTACTCGAGGCTCCGAAACACCTGATTGATCCTTGGCTCCTCGGCCGCCAGGAATTCGATCGTGAGCAGCTGCCCGCCCGGCTGCAAGTTGGAGAACGCCGCTTCGAGCAGCTTTCTTTGCGCTTCAGGCGCGAGATATTCCAGCACGTACGGACAGACAACCGCATGGCAGGGGCCAAGTTCCTGAGGCCAGCCGTCCGATAAGTCATGCCGAAGCACACGCACCCTCGGCGCGAACGGGGAGAGCTTCGTGCGCGCCACCTCCAGCATGGCCTCCGACACGTCGACCCCGACAATCTCGGCTCGCGGAAAGGCCTGAGCCAATCGCCGGAGCACCTCCCCCGTCCCGCAACCCAATTCGGCAACCCGTATCTCCGCGTCCTGAGGGTATGGAATCAGCGCTACCAGAAGGTCAAGCGCTTCCTCGTATTTCGGGACCACCTGCGGGAAGATGCGATCGTAAATCGGAGCAAGGCGCGCGAACGGATCTCCCGCCCCTCCCCCGACGGGGCCCTTTTCCCCCTTCTCGGGCGCCTGCTCTGCGCTTCGCCCCTTATTCCTTGGAGTCGTGTGTCGCGACTCCTCTCCCGCCGGACCCAAGCTCGTCGCTCCTCGCATCCGCCCCTTTATCCCCCAGCTGCCAACAGAGGAAAATTGCGTATCCGGAGCTGATGGAGAATCTGGTCAACCGCCTCCTCAGGGGAAATCTCTGTGGTGTCGACCACGATATCCGCCAGTTCATACTGGGGCAGGCGCAGATCGAGAATCGCCTTCATGCGCTCCTGCAAGGTCTCGCGCCCGGGCAAACCCTGTCCCAAAGACTCGGTGAGCCACAGACGGGCCCACCGCTCCTGCTCCTCTGTGCGGCGCCAGAGCTCCTCGTAGCTGGCCGCCAGCCACACCAGGATCCCGTGCCGACGGATGATTTCCCGGCTTCTCGGATATGTGAGCGTGCCTGCGCCGAGAGCGACCACGCAGGGAGGCCGTAGGCCTACCTCCGCAAGGATCTCCGCCTCCACTGTGCGGTAGAAAAGCTCCCCGTGCTCAACAAGGACCTGCTCCACCGGTCGACCCAGGCGGGCCTCCAGGAGCAGGTCCAGATCGAGAAACGGCACTCCCATCCGCTGGGCCAGAAGCTGCCCCACCGTGGATTTTCCCGCCGACAGGAATCCCGTCAAGAACAGAATATCCTGCCCCATTTTACCTCCGCCCCCTGGGTCCGCGCGCGGGAAGGTCGTGACATTCCCGCGGGCTGGTCTTACACGACCTCCTGCTCGCTCTTCTTTTTTCGGCTCACTCGGCGCGGGAGTAAATTCGCCTGCCAGCAATGCCCATCTTGTCCCTTCCGCGCCGAGCCCCTACCCCGTCTACCACCCTTCGTTTCGGAGAAGAACTTTCAGCGCGCCCGCCTCTTGCGCCTTCGCGAAAGCCTCCAGACCTCGGGAGAGCGGGAACGTTCCGCTCACCAACGGCCGTGTGCGAACGCCTTCTCGCACAAGCAATCGCAGCGCGGGTTCGAAAGGCCCGCACCGCGAGCCCACCACCTGCACCTCATCCACGACGAGGCGAGAGGTGTCCACACACGGCTTCTCCGCGTAGGTGCTCTTCAGCACGATTGTGCCCCGCGGACGAACCAGGCGGATCGCCCGTTCCAATCCTGCAGGAGAACCGCTGGCCTCCACCACCAGAGGGTACTGTTTGTCGGATAAGGCGTCTGAGTCCACGGGCTTGGCCCCGAAGGACTCGGCCACGGCCAGTTTGTGCCTGTGTTTGCCCACGATGTGGACGTTCGCTCCGGTGAGGAGCAGCACCTGAGCGGCGAGCAGACCGAGCTTCCCGTCGCCGATCACGCACACAAGGCTCCCCGGGGCCACCCGGACCTGCTCAAGAATCTCCAGGCTGGCTGCCAAAGGCTCGGTGAACACGGCCACCTCATCGTCCAGATCGGCGGGCACACGGTGGAGGTTGCGGACGGGCAGCGTCAGGTACTCCGCAAAGCAGCCGTCCTTGCCGGCGATTCCCAGAACTGTGCGGTTCGGGCAGTGTCGCTGCAAGTCGCGCTGGCAATACCAGCAGGCGCCACACGCCAGGTTGATCTCTCCGACGACGCGTGCGCCCACCCACTCCTCATTGCCCGGCGCTTCGATCACCTCACCCACGAACTCATGGCCTAAGGTTCCCCGAAACCCGAAATAGCCGCGGGTTATCTCGAGGTCCGTGTTGCAGATCCCTGCCACCCGCATCCGGATGAGGGCTTCTCCCTGGCGGGGACGTGGCACATCGACTTCCCGAAGCTTCAGGGTTCCATCGAATTGCAGGGCTAACATTCTCGGGCCTCGATCTCCGGCTTCATTTCTGGTGTCGGGACCCGCGTCTCTGAACTTTCCTCTTCGGCCCCGCAAACGCCTCGTCGGTCGCAAGGGCAGAGTTGTCGCCGGCCGCCACACGCTCGAGTTCTTCCACGCGCCGCCGCGTCAGCTCGATATGTTTAACCATCGACTTCGGCGCCAGCTCCAGGAAACGCCGGTAGGCGTGAATTGCCTCGCTGCTCTTACCCAGGGAGTCGTACGCAAGACCGAGATTGATCCATGCCTCGTGGTATTCGGGCCGTAAGGTGATGGCTTTGAGATAGCTCTCGATGGCTTTCTTCGTCTTCCCCAACTTGCTGAGGGCAATGCCCCGATTGTTCCAGGCCTCTGGATACTCCGGGCGCAGGCGGACGACGAGTTCGTAGTAGTGCAAAGCCTCCTCCACCCTTCCCATGCGATTGAGGGCATTGGCCAGGTGGAAATAGGCCGCGTGATGTTTGGGATTGCGACGGACCGCGCCTTCCAGGTAGGGGAGGGCCTCCTCCCGCCGCTCCTGACGGATCAGAACCAGGCTTTTCTCGAAGAGCAGCTCCGGGTTCTCCGGATCCAGCTCTAATCCCTGGTCCAGAGCTTCTGCCGCTTCCTCCAGCTGGCCGAGGCGCCGGAGGACCCTTCCCATCAGGAGGAAGACCGCGGCGTTCGCCGGTTCTTTCTCCACCACTTTCCGGTAGGCGCTGAGCGCCCCGGACAGGTCGCGCAGCCGATCGAGGGCCAAGGCGCGGTTCTGCCAGGCCTCGGCAGACTCCTCGTCGAGAGAGATGGCCAGGTCGGCGTAGCGTACCGCGTCCTCCAACTTCTCCAGTTCCAGACAGACGGCCGAGGCGTTCACGTAGGCGGCCACCGATGGTACCCACCGGCCCGAGAGGTCGTATTTCGATAGGGCATCGAGGTAGCGCCCTTCCAGGTAGGAGTCGTTTCCGGACTTCCAGAGCTCCAGAGCCTGCAGCCCCTCTGTGACTTCTTCGGTCTCCCGCCCAGCGACCTCGGCCCGGAGTTCGCCCTCCTCAGAGATCATCCGATAAAAAACCCCCGCGCGCGGGATCCGACGGCCTCGCCTCGTCCTCCCAGCGTGAAAGTCGTAGACGACAACCCCTGCGTTCACGCAGAGTACGAGCGACACAACGGCCATGGCCGAGAACGCAAGCACCTCGGGGCCGGTCCCGTACGGACCCAGCGCCGCTGCCACGGCCACAGCGACCACGCCAGCGAACTCGACCCACGCTAACCACATCCTGCCTCCCCGCGCCGCGTGGACCGCCAGCACGGCAAGGCAAACGGCGATCAGGATCCCGACGGCGGTCAGGGCCGACATTTCACCTCCCCTTCGCCTTGGGCCGGAGTCCCCCGCTTCCCTCCACACGGGGGTAGATGACCAGAGGACAAGATTCGCACCTGGCCTGTCGTCGGCAGAAGTGCTGACCAATGTAGACGAGAAGGGCGTGAAATTCGCCAAGGAGCGAAGCATCCGCGGGCAAGCTGCCCTCCACTTCCCGGCGGATCTCGTCGTACTCGGCGCCCGGAGTGGCCCAGCCATGGCGGGCGAAGATGCGACGGGTGTAGGCATCCACTACAAACACCGGCTTGCCGAGGGCGTAGGCGAGGATGGAATCGGCCGTCTCCCGTCCGATCCCGCGGATGCGCAGAAGCTTCTCCCTTAGTACCGCTGGATCCTCGCATTTCATGGCCTCGACGGAGCCACCGTACTCCTCGAGGAAAAAGCGGGCGAAGGCTCTCAGTCGCTCCGCCTTCTGGTTGTAGTAGCCCGCGGCCCGAATGGTGTCGGCCAGATTGGCCTGGTCCATCGCTGCGATGGACTCTGGCCTGAGCGCGCCTTTCTGCTTTAGGGCCAAGATCGCCTTTTCGACATTCTTCCAATTGGTGTTCTGCGTTAAGATAGCGCCTACCATTACCTCGAAAGGGGACTCCGCCGGCCACCAGTTTCTTGGCCCGACCGCCTGGTAGAGCCGGGAGTAAACTTCGAGCCACCGATCCCCGCGACTGCCCCGAGGTCCCATCTCCGTTCCGCGCAGCCTAATGGGCAAGCTCCGCAAGCTGCAAGCGGCCGCTGGCCTCGTCGACGTAAACAAGGCGCCGGCCGTCCGGGGCCCAGCAAGGGTCTCTCTCGATCTGATCTTGGGTGCTAGTGAGCCGATAAGTGATCTTTGATGGGACATGGTAGAGAACGAGATCCGACTGCTGAATGCGCAAACCGTTCTCCGTGGACTCGACCCAGGCGATGAGGTCGCCCCGTGGCGACCAGACGGGGTCGTGCCCTCTGCCCAGCGGATGTCCTTCCCGGCGCTCCAAATCGAGGATCCGCAGGGTATCGCTCCCCAATGTCTCCACGGCAACGTACCTGCCACCGGGGGACAAACTCGCGTTCAGCACCGGTGCCGTCAGCGGCCACTCCGAAATCACAAGGCCAGACAAATCCTCCCGCCCGATGCGCAGGCCTTTTGCGACCGGAAGGAGCATCGTGCACGCTGGGCCTCTCCTTGACGAAGTCTGCCCCGGGGGCGATTCAACGGCGATCCCTCCCCTATCGGCTCGCACACCAAAAAACACGACGGAATCGCCGATCGCCACTGCGATCCTTCGGGACGTGCTGCAGCACACGGGCGGCGAGAGCGAAAGCGACGTCTCCAGAAGGGAACGCGCGGCTCCGGCCTTTACGTCCAGGACCTGGAGGGACAGGATCCGTTTGGCGCCCACGTACTGGACGGATCGGTAGGCAATGAGGCGGGAACTATCGCACCAGCAGAAGGCTGAACCCACTCCCAGTGCTTCCGTCAGTTTACGCAATCCGCTACCGTCAGGGCGGAGAAGCCAGAGGGAATTGTTGTCGGACGAGACGGCTGCAATCGCGCTCCCGTCCGGCGACCACCGCGGGTGCCGGAGGGGCACGCTTCCGTCCGTGATGCACACGCCCACGTTCACCACTTGCAGGACTACCCCCTCCCTCTGCTGCGCACCAGGCCTTTCCTTCCCACACGAAACGGCCGTCCCCGCGCTGCACAGCGACAGAATGCAGACCACTCGCCGTACCGTTTCTCCCAGGGTCCAGCCCATATCGACCGCAAGTTACCCAATTCGGCCCGGCATGTCAAGGGAATTGATCCCCTGATCCCCCTGCGGGCGTTGCCGCGGGAGGTATTCGTTGGCTCGATGCACAATCCTCCCCGCGACAGCGGTGAGCACGACCTTTGCCCCCGGAATCTCCCGGGGTGGAATGCGGCTGAGATCTCTGTCGATGACCACGAAATCGGCCCACTTCCCCGGCTCGAGGGAGCCAAGGGTCCTTTCGGCAAAGCAAGCCCACGCCGCCTCTGTGGTGAACATTCGCAGCGCCTCCTCCAGGGAGACTCGCTGTTCCGGTAGCCAGCCGCCATCAGGAAACCCCCGCAGGTCCTGGCGCGTGACGGCCGCGTAGAGTCCGAGCAGAGGATTTGCGGACTCTACGGGTGCGTCGGAGCCGCCCGCGATGCGCGCCCCGGCGTCCAAGAGCCAGCGCCAAGCGTACGCCCCTTTGACCCGCTCCGGGCCCAGTCGACTCTCCGCCCACGGCATATCAGAGGTGGCGTGGGTTGGCTGCATCGAAGCAATAACCCCCAGGCGAGCGAACCGGGGCACATCCTCCGGTCTCAGGACCTGGGCATGCTCAATGCGGAGACGCGCATCCGGAACCGGCACCTCTTGAAGGGCACGCTCGTACACGTCCAGAACCATCCGATTGGCGCGGTCTCCGATCGCGTGGGTGCAGACCTGGATCCCCTTCTTGAGGCAACGGACGGTGAGATCGTAGAGGGTCTCGGGCGACGTGAGATTCAACCCGTAGTTACTCGGATCGTCTGCGTACGGTTCGAAAAGCAGCGCTCCGCGCGAGCCCATGGCTCCGTCGGCGAAGAGCTTGAGCGCGCGGGCCATTAGCATGTCCCTACCGGGATCCAGAATAGGCCCTTGTGCGAGCAGCAGATCGAGCAGGGGCCCCGGCGAGGCCATTACGTAGACGCGGATCTTAGCCTTCCCCTCCCGGACAAGCTTCCTGTACGCAGCGAACGTGGGGGAGTCGACGCCTGCGTCGTGGACGCACGTCAGACCGAGCGAGGCAAAGTGGTCCATCGCCCGAGCCAGGTAGCGCTCAAGGTCCTCCGGCGTCGGCTGCGGAAGGACGCGGCTCACGAAGTCCATCGCGTTGTCAATGAGAATGCCGCTCGGCTCCTGGGTGCCTTCCACCCGCCCGATGACTCCCCCCGGTGGATCCTTCGTAGAAGCGTCGATGCCGGCAAGAGCAAGGGCGCGAGAGTTCACCCACACGACGTGTCCGTCGATCCGCCAGAGACATACGGGATGCGCAGGAGCGACCCTGTCCAGGTCCATTTTCGTGGGAAACGACTTTACCGGCCAATCATTGTGATCCCAGCCGCGGCCGAGAATCCACTTTCCCTCTGGGATGCGCCGGGCCGCCTCGGCCACCGCCTCGAGGGCCTCCTCCAGACTCCCCTTGCCAACCAGATCCACTTCCTCCAGCGATCGCCCGATCTCCGCAACGTGGACATGGGCGTCCAGAAAGCCGGGGTAGACCACGAGTCCCGGGGGCAGCTCAAGCCGCTCGCGGGCGGCCTCTACCTCCCGCCGAAGAGATTGCCGATCCCCCACCTTGAGGATCTTTCCGTCACGAATGAGCATCACCTCAGCGATCGGCTTTTCCCTGCTCATGGTCACGATCTTCTCCGCGACCACGGCCAGGTCAGCCTGCTCCCGGCATCCCACCGCGGCTGTCAGAACCAGCATTGCCAAGAAGCTCCGCATTTTGTTCCTCTCCTCATGGAGGACCCTTGATGGGCATCCCACGGACTTAGAGGTCTTCCCAGTAGAGCGCGCGTCTCCCGGACGCCCCAGATGCCGCTGGCCTACCGGACCACCGCCACCTTTGTCACCCGCGTCTGTCCTCCTGCGATGACGTGCACCAGGTACACGCCGCTGGCCACTGGCTCCCCATCTCTGTTCCGGCCATCCCAGCGGTACATTCGTCGCAGGCCCTCGGGCTGGGAACCCAGGGATTCCTCGCGCACAACGCTGCCAAGGGCATCGGTGACGGCGATACGCACCTCCGAGGGCTGATCCAGCACGTACTCAAGGTAGACAAACCCGTGTTCCTCCGGACGGAAGGGATTGGGGGCTGGGTCCAGGATCTGGAAACGAGGTGTGTAGCCCGAAGGGCGAAGCTGCACACGAATCTGAAAGCGGAGGCGGGAGGTGCCGAGCCCCATTCCGTGGCTGACGTTCACCGGAACGACCAGGAAGGTGGACGAACGGCCGAGGTAACCCAGGTCCAGGTCGCGAGCCCCGAGGGGGGTTTGCGCCCAGTGGAGGCCATCGGCGTCCCACACCGCGACTCCGCAGATCCAAGCCGAGGGCAGATCGAAGTCCAGGGAAGCCATCCAGCGCCCTGTGACCCCGGTGCGGAAATGCAGAAAGGTACCTGCCAGCTTCTCCGTGGAATCGGCCAGGGTCACCGCGCTATCCACTTCGACCTCATGGTTGAAACGAAGTTCGGGATACGCGTGCCCCTCGGGGTAGAAGCGCGTGGTGTCGGCTCGGCTTGCGGTGAAGTAGTTCCAAACCTGAAACTCAGCCAGTGCGCGCTCGAAGCCGTCGCCGTGTTGTTTCAGGACCGCCGTCATCGCATCGATGGCGGAGAGGTTGACCATTCGCTCCCAGATCTCGCGCAGAACTTCACGCCCATACACTCGCTCCAGCATCTTGTTCCAGAGGGAAAGCCCGTACTCGTGCCAGCCATCTGCGGTCGGGAACGGCTTGTCGGGGTGGGCAAAAAAGGAGGGGAGATACTGGTAGTAGTCGTTCACTTCGTCGTAAACGACGTCTTCCATCCAGACGCCGGAGGCCTCGTAAAAAAAGACGTCCTCCTGCCGGTAACAGCGGTAGCCGAAGTGAATGGCGTGGAAGAGCTCGTGGGCAGCGGTTACCTTCAGGGCCTGGATCCCGCGGGTGAAGTACCGGGGCCCCGAGAAATCGTTGTCCACAACGATGAACGACGTCCAGTCGTCCTGGGGCGTTTGGGGAATTTCGCTTTCCGCCGTTGTGTAGCCATAGTCGTTGATGTTCATGATGTAGACGTCGTACTCTGGGCCGTCCACGCCCTGGTCGTCCGGGGGCGGTCGAAAACCGAGCTCCCCTACCTCCACATCCCAGCAATGCTCGAAAATTTCGGCCGCCGCTTCCACGAAGGAGGTCGTGGTGGCGTGCGAGCCGGAAAGCGTGTAATGGATCCGAAAACGGCCCTTCGGGCTCACGATTGCAAGGGGAAGAACGGAAGCCGGAGGCCGGCTGGAAAGCTCCTGGACAGTCTTCCGGAGAGCGGGCGGGAGGTCCTGGCAGTGCTGCCCGAGTTCGTATAGGAGGGGCGTGGTTCCGCGCGGTGCCACCGAGACGAAAGGACGAATGGACTCGGGTATGGCCTCCGGCTTTACCACCCAGAGAAATTCGTATGCGAGAGCTTCGGCGTAGCTGATGCCGAACCGCTCCGCCAGCTGTAGCGTCTGCGTGCGGGCAGCCCATCCCTGGCCCCAACTCGCAAGGCAGAGAACGGCAACGATGCCCGCCGCGCGGAGTAGGGGTGCTCTCCGTGTCCCTCTGCGCCCATCGGATCGGTCGGGATCCGCACCGCGCCTGGACTTGTCTTTCGCCAGGGAACAGGACTGAGGCTCGGAGCTACTTGCGCCGGAAGGTGAGAACAAGGGGCACTCCCTGAAAGCCAAATCGCTCGCGCAGCCGATTCTCGAGGTATTGCCGGTACGACGCCTTAATGCCCTTGGGAATGTTGCAGAAGAAGGCAAAGACCGGAGGGCCAGTGGCCACCTGAGCTGCGTATTTGATCTTGACGTACTTGGTCCCGTACGCGGGTGGGGGGTAAGCTGCCAGCGCTTCCTGCAGAAAGCGGTTCACCTCGTGGGTGTCGATGCGTTTGCGGAGTTCCTGGGACACGGCAAGGGCAGCATCCAGCACATCGGTCACCCGCCAGTTCCGGAGAGCGGAGGTAAACACGATTGGCACGTAACTGTAGATTCGGAGCTCCTCCTGTAGCGCCTTCCGGTACCTCTCGGCCAGCTCCGTGTCTTTCTGGAGAAGATCCCATTTGTTGACGGCCAGGACGGCACCGCGTTTGGCCTCCAAGATCTCCTCCAGGATCCGCTTGTCCTGGGCAGCCAGGCCCTCGTCGGCGTCGATCATGAGGACGACCACCTCGCTGCGCCGGATCGCCCGGTGGGTCCGGACAGTACTGTAGAACTCCACCGCCTCGCGAATGCGGGAACGCCGGCGCAGCCCAGCGGTATCGATGAGCGTGATCCTCTGCCCGCGGTATTCGACGAGGGTATCGATGCTGTCGCGGGTGGTCCCGGGAATCTCCGTGACAATCAGCTTGGGCTGACCGAGCACGGCGTTGATGAAGCTCGATTTGCCCACATTGGGACGTCCCACCACGGCAATCCGGACGGACTCGTCCGCCGCCCCAGCCGAAGCGCGCGGCTGCGGCGGAGGGAAAAGGCTGACCAGACGATCGAGAAGATCCCCAATCCTGCGCCCGAGGGTGGCCGAGATGGGTACCGGGTCTCCCAGACCAAGCTGGTAGAACTCGTAGCCGTCCAGCTCCCGCCGCGCGCTATCGGCCTTATTGGCCACCAGAATGACCGGCTTACCCCTACGGGAAAGATCGCGGGCGATCTGCTGATCGAGGGGGGTCACACCGACCTGAGCGTCGCACACAAAAAGGATCGCCGTGGCTTCTTCGAGGGCGTACTGGACCTGCTCGCGCACGGCCTGCTCGATCAGGTCCTCGGTCTCGGGAACGTATCCCCCGGTGTCGATCAGAACGAAGCGCCGTCCTCCCCACTCGGCCTCCCCGTAGAGGCGATCACGGGTCACACCGGGCTGGTCGTCCACGATAGCCAGCTGCTGGCGGAGAATGCGGTTGAACAGAGTGGACTTGCCGACGTTCGGCCGCCCAACGATGGCTACCACAGGTTTGTCCAGTTCCTGATTCATCGACACCGCCTTCCAGCCCGCCGCCGTCGCCGGCCATTCCTTCGCCGCGCCAAAGGATTCTCCCCGCAAAACGCGTTGTCTTCAGGGCCGAACGGAACGCTTCACCCACCTGGCCCTCTGCGACCCGACTCTGGTCCCTCTCCCACTCAGCACCCGCAGCACCTCGCGCAAAGACTGTCCCACCGGAATTACCTCTGACCCGATCGCTTTTTCCAGACGTGGTACGGTCCAGTCGTCCAGAAAGAGACCGTCGGGATTCAGCGCGTTCCCGGGGATAAGGACGAGATCGGGGGTTCTGCGGAAGAGTTGGCCCTCCGCGGCCAGGTCCGCCCCAACCAAAAGTCCGGACACTGATACGCTATCCCCGAAGAAGCGGTTCCTCACCGCCCGAATCTCCACCTCGAGGCCTTCGATGGCGCTCAGCGCCGGGAGCACCCTCTCTCGCAGGATCGGGGCCATGAGTTCCCCGGTCAGGATGCCGAGGGTCCGGGCTCTTGGAAGACGCTTCGGGAACTGCGGTGCCTCCATGGCAAGGACGTCCAGAAAGCTGCGGAGCATCCCCACGCCGTTTTCGACCTGGGGGAAGTCGTCGTAGCGCTCACTGGGCGGTATGGGTAGGCCCGCAAGCAGGTACAATTCGTCGGCCAGGTAGATCCAGTGCCTGCCCAGGGTTCGCCGCAGCTCCCGGGCGATGGGCTCCAATGCCTCCACCACCTGCGCGGCCAGGCTCGAGTCCACGGGCCGCAGTTCCGGCAACCCCTGCCGGTAGCGGGTCAAACCTACGGGAACCACAGCTACCGAGGCAAGACCGGGGGCCATCTGGCGGAGATCTTCCAGGGTGCGCAGCAGCACCTCGCCGTCGTTGTAGTCTGGGACCAGGACGATCTGCGCGTGGATCTCGATTCCGCCCTCCACCAGCTCCTGGAGCTTTGCGAGGAGACCATCGTCCCTTCGAATCCCCAGGAGCTTGGTGCGAACGAAGGGATCAGTCGCGTGCACGCTCACGTACAGCGGAGAAAGCCGCTGCTCGATGATCCGTTGCAGATCGCGCCGGCCCACGTTCGTCAAGGTCACGTAGTTGCCGTGAAGGAAGCTGAGCCGATAATCCTCGTCCTTGAAGTACAGGCTTGGGCGCAAACCCGGGGGGTTCTGGTCGACGAAGCAGAAGATGCAGTGGTTGCCGCACGAGCGGTATTTTATCTCTTCAAAGGCAATTCCCCACGGCTCACCGAAGCGGCGCCTACCGGAAAGCTCCAGCACCTCCCGCCCGCGCAGCACGCGCAAACGAACCTCTTCCTCCGACCCGTAGAATTGGAAGTCGATTTCGTCCCGGACGGGGGAGCCATTCACCTGCAGGATACGGTCGCCCTCGACCAGGCCCAGCCGGCGCGCGGTTCCCCTTCGCGCTACGTTACGTACCACCAGCATCGCTTCCCTCCACCTGCCTTGCCCGGAGGTAGTCCAGGGCGAGTTCCTTGAGGACCGCCGCCACCGGCACAGCCACGAATAGCCCCACGACGCCCATCAATCGAGAGAACACTATAACGGCCAGCATCACCCACACGGGGTGAAGCCCAACTCTGTTGCCCACGATCCGTGGGCTGAGAACGGTACTCTCAACGATCTGGACGCCCTCAATCACCAGGATCGTTTTGAGCACGGTGGACCAGGGGTACGGGTCGAAGAGACCGATGAGTACCGCGACGATCAGGGTCACCGTGATCCCAACGTACGGGACAAGGTTCAGCACCCCCGCTAAGATCCCAAGCGCCAGGCTGTAACGGATCCCCGCGACGAAAAGACCAAGCGCCGTCAAGGAACCGACGAGCAAACACACCAGCAGTTGCCCCCGGACAAACCCGCTCACGACCCGATCGATGCGCCGATAAATGGCCACCGCCGCCGGCCGGTGGCGAGCCGGGACGAGGAGCTCTTTGGTCCCCTGACGAACCTTCTCGAAATCCCGCAGCAGGTAAAACGTCACGAAGGGCACCAGGACCAGGGTAAGCAACTGCCCGAGCAAGTTGGAAAGCCCCGTGCCGGCGCTCACGAGGCCGTTGAAGAGAACGCGCAACAGTCCCTGGGATCGCTGGGGCAGAGAACCGATCAGCTCCTGGACCAGCCGGGACGAGTCCAGGCCGAAACGGCTCAGGTACGGACCGACCTGATTGGTGTACCATTCCTGGAGGGCAGGGGCCTGACTGACCATCTGCTCCACCAGCGAGCCTACCTCAGCGAGAAGCTTGGGGATCAGCAGAGCCACAACGGCCACGATGGCTCCCAGAGCCAGGGCGTCGAGGAGGAGGATCGTCAGGGTTCGCGGAAGTCCCCTTCGGGCCAGGATCCCCACCAGGGGGTCGAGAAGATAGGCCAATCCCAACGACAGAACGAAGGGAAACAGGACTGTCTTCAGAACCACGACAAGCTGGACGCAGAACACGAGCGAAATCGCCCACAGGGCCAGACGGACGCCCTGGACTCTCCGGTAGGGGTACAGGAGGACCCACGCCGCCAGCGCAAGCAGGGCTGGCGAAATCGACTCACGCAGGCGGTAGAGGGCAGCCCCCACTGCGATCAGCACAAGGCCCACGACCAGAGCAAGGAACTCGTGCCGGGCTGACCGAGCCTGCGACCTCGTCAACGCCTTCTCGCCCCCGATCGGAAACTCTGGTTGGTTCAGAGCTGCCATCGATTCCCACCATTTGTCCCCATGGTTAATCCCTTCGTTTCCTCGAGGCCTTCCGGCGCGACTCCAGAGGACGCGCCAGCACGCGTACGGGGGAACCGTCCCCCTCCTCGAGCCGAAGAGGAATAGCCAGGACGAAGTAGACACCGTCCTCCAGGGCGCTGAGTTCGAGCATTTCCAGCACCGGGATCCCCTGCTCGAGGAGAATACGATGGGCGGGAAGGGAAAGATCGTCCACAGGGTCCACCGAATAACTGTCGATCCCGAAGAGCTGGATCCCCGCTGCTACAACCCAGCCCGCAGCTTCCGGCTCCAAGTAAGCGCGCGTCGGGGCAGGGGCCCCGGAACCGGCTGTGCGGACAAACAGGCGCTCCACGCCCTCCGGCACTCTGGCTTCCAGATCCACGCGCCGAACGGCTCCCGAGCTCGGTACGGACACTACGTACGTCTCCCCGATAAAACGATCCGCCGGGATCTTGTCGATCGTCACCCCGCCTGGGATCACGTGAGCAGGAGCGTCCACATGGGTGGCCACGTGGCCGGTGAGCGTGTAGCGCCTCAGCCTGTACCCATCCCCTCTCTGGAAATCGGCTACCGCTTCGACCACGGGCGGCGACTCTCCTGGGAAAACGGGCGCGCACCGACCGATGGGGAACGAAAGCTCCATCCAGGATTCAGACTCCTGCAATGCCGTGACCTCCCAGAACGGTCTTGCTGCGTTGTACTCCCCGCCCTTCAGACCGAGGGATTGACGACTACGAGCTTCAGCTCGGTCATCTCCTCAATGGCCCAGCGAAGACCCTCTCGTCCGAAGCCGGATTCCTTGACGCCGCCGTAAGGCATATGGTCCACACGGTACGTAGGCACATCGTTCCAGATCACTCCTCCCACTTCCAGTCGATCCGCGGCGAGCAGGAGGTTCCGGATGTCGGCGGTGAAGACCCCTGCCTGGAGTCCGAAACGGGAATCGTTCACCAGGGCGATGGCCTCCTGGAAGCGGTTGTAGGGCTCGATCACGGCTACTGGCCCGAAGACCTCCTCCGCGTACACTTCGCAGCTGTGGTCCACACCTTCCAGGAGAGTGGGAAGGTAGAAAGGCGGCTCGGCCCGTCCTCCAAGAAGCACCGTGGCCCCCTTCTTCACAGCATTGCCGACCCAGGTTGCCACGCGCTGGAGATTGGCGCTATCGATCATCGGCCCCACCCGAGTAGCTGGATCGAGTGGGTCGCCCACGGGAAGTGCCTGGCTGGCGCGGATCAATCGGGCTTTGAAGTCGTCGTAGATAGGCCGGTGCACGAAGATTCTCTGAACGGAAATGCAGACCTGCCCGGCCGATCCGAACGCGCCGATGGCGATCCGCTGGGCCGCGTACTCCAGATCCGGTGCGTCGGAGTGGACGATGACACCGGCGTTTCCTCCGAGCTCGAGTACCACCTTCTTGCGCCCAGCGATCGACTTCAGGTACCAGCCGACGGCTGCACTTCCGGTGAAGCTGACCAGGCGCAGGCGATCGTCGCGCACCAGCCGTTCCGCCACTTCGACGCGGGCGGGCAATACGCTCAGGGCGCCTTTGGGCAGGCCAGCCTCCTCGAACAGCTGGGCCAAGCGCAGGGCCGTGCACGGAGTGTGCGGCGAAGGCTTAATGATCACCGGATCCCCCGCCGCGATCGCCGGAGCCAGCTTGTGAAGTACAAGGTTGAGAGGGAAATTGAAGGGCGTGATTCCGAGCACGGGCCCAAGAGGAACCCGGCGCGTAAAAGCCCACCGCCGCTCCGAGCCGCGCAGCAAGTCGAGGGGGATTACCTCCCCGCCGATGCGCTTTGCCTCCTCGGCAGCCGTCGTCAGCGTGTGGATTGCCCTCTCTACCTCCATGCCCGTGAAGAAACGCGGAATGCCCGCCTCACGGCTCATTAGGTCTACGAAGGCCTCCTTCTCCTGGGACAGGGAAGAGGCCACGCGAAGCAGGATCTCCGCTCTCCGGTAGGCCGGCAGATCGCGGAGGGACTCGGCGGCCTCCATTGCCTCACGGACGGCAAGCTCCGCCTCCGACTCACCCGCCTGACAGACGAGTCCGAGCAGGCTGCCATCGAAGGGATTACGATCTTCGAGCTTCTCGGCTGTTTCGCGCCATTCACCCGCGAGGTAAAGGGGAAAAACTTCCGCCATGGCCTTACCCTCTCGATCCTCTCCCGAATCGGCCCCCTGGCGTCTCCCTTCCCGGGCCCAACAACGGCGGCGAGCGTGGGCGGTCCCGTAACGGCTCGGAGGGGACTTCAAAGCCCGTATTCCTCGGGCAAGAAAAGATGGCGGTAGGCCTCAAAGCCCAGCCGGACCGCCTTCTCCTCCGTGTCGCAGGCCGCCAGCGCCTCCTCGATGCGATCCAGCCAGTCCCACTCTCGATCCCCGAGGGGTAGACTTCCCTGTTCTTTCGCCTCCCGCAGAATCCGGCAAGCTTCCAGTCCGGCCGCACGGGTCCGGGCGAAGTCGTCGTTTTCGGCTGCCATGGCTCGCGCAATCCGAAAGGCACCCTGGGGCGAGATGATCCACGCCTGCGGAGAGCCGACGAGGTCACTCTCCACCAGCCACTGGATGAGGGAGGCCTCCTGTCCGTCCTGAAGGGCCCGATTGAAGAGCCGGCAATCGTAGACCAGCATCTCCAGAAAGGCCACAGGCGCCGGCCCCGAAAGAAGCTGCACATTCTGCACGGACTCGTTGCTCCACAGATCACACACCGCGGCGGCCACGTTGCCGACGTGGCTCAGGTGTGCGCAGGCGGCCGTCTTCCCCTCCATTGAGATGGGGATACCCAGAAGGGCCTTGAGGATGGGCCCCTCGTAGGCGCAATCCTTGCTCGGCCCCACGGCTCCCTCGAGATAGGCGACCAGGCTCCGGGCCGCTCCCATCGCCCGATCGACGGCCGCCAGCGTCTGCGGCAAGTATCCTCGATCCGCAAGGACCATGGCGGTGTTGGCGAAGCCGCAGGCCGTGTCGCCGGCCGGCACACTGCCGGATGCGCGTGCCACGTCCACAATAAAGCGCCACAGGTGGTGCATATCGCGACACCCGAGGACCCCAAGGGAGAACAGGATCCCCTCGACGTTTCCCTCCATCAGGGCGACGTCATGCACCTCCTTGCCACCGGTGCTTTCGATGGAGAGCATGGCCGCACCCGCTCGTGCATTCCGATCGAAGGCCCGGCGCATCAGATCCCAGTTGGTACCAGTCCTCATCCGGGGAGGCCTATCCATATCGCGGAGGTCAGACACGGTCACGCGCAATGCCGCCGGGATGCCCGTGCGCGCTGAGAAGTCCGCGATGCGTTGCGCGGTCTGCCTTGTGATCTGCACGCCGATGTCCACCTCCTGGGTCAGTGCTGGCAGGTGCTCGAACTCGAGGACCAGAGCCGGAGGCTTGAGGGCGGCCGCGCGGTCCAGCAGACTCTGCACGATCTCGTCGAATTGCCTCTCTACCTGCTGGCGAGACTCGCGCGAGATCAACATCGGGGGCAGCGTGTAGTTGATCTCGGGGATGACCAGCCCCTGGCCCATGCTGACCCCTCCAGCTTGCACCGGCCTCCGGGCTTTCCCCATCCGCATCTCCGTCCAATCCCGGTACGCAAGTTCCATATCCCTCTCCTTCCGTGCGGATCTGACGGCACCCCGTCCCGAACTTGGCGACAATTCCCAGGCGGCAAGCAGGCCCTTTCGTTCACCGGAGCAGCAGAATCTTGCGATAACGAACGTCCGATCCCGCCTGCAGGCGGCAGACGTAGGTACCCGTGGCGAGCTCCCGCGCGTCGAGACGAACCGAGTGGCGCCCGGCCGAGAATCGTCCCTCACAGACTCTGGCCACGACCCTGCCGCGACTGTCGAACACTTCGATCCGAACCAGTTCGTCCCTTGGGAGCTCGAATTCAAGAAGAGTCCAATCGTTGAACGGATTCGGCCAGTTGGGACCAAGTTCCACCCTTGCCGGGACGTCGGCGGCCAGCTCCTCGACACCGGTGAACAGGGGCTTCTCCATCAGGATCCAGCCCTCCGGGTCGATCTGCACCTCGTCTCCCGCGTTCACCCGGAGGGTGGCCGAGCCGGGGCTCATGTCCACGCGAATGATCCTCCTCCCGGCCTGCACTTCCACCGGCATGGGGAAAGGCAGGTCGTTCGGCACCTGCCAGCGGAGACGTATCGAAACAGCGGATCGCTCGACAACGAGCTGGGGAAGACGAGGCTGACGAAGATAGACCTCGAAAAACCAATCCAGATCTTCGCCAGCGATCGACTCGGCCAATTGAACGATGTCCTCGGTGGTGGCGAAGCGGCACTGCGCTCCGTCGGTCACCTTCTCCAGACTAGAGTCTGGGTAGACGACCCGCCGCAAGAAGGTGCGGAACTCTCCGTCCCCAAGCAAGAAGCGTAACGTGTGCAGGACCCAGGCCCCCTTGTAGTAGATGTCCAGGCTGTACATTTCGCGGGTAGATTTCGATTCGCGAGGGGCCAAAGGGACATGGTTCTGGATTGAGCCCCGAAAGCCGGCCAGGTAATTCTTGTAGGCCTGGCGCCCACCGAGGGACTCCGCGTAGAGAGCCTCCAGGTACGTGGCAAAACTCTCGTGAATCCAGAAATCCTTCCAGTCGGCAGCCGTCACGCAGTTGCCGTACCATTCATGGGCCAGTTCGTGGAAATGTAGCTCGTCGAATCCGTACGAATTCGTCCGGAAGCGGTTCCCGTAGGCGATGATCGTCTGGTGCTCCATGCCCAGGTAAGGCGCTTCGGCAACGCCGTACTTGTCGCGGCGGAAGGGATAGGGGCCGGCCACTGACTCCAGGAAGCGCAGATCCTGATGGATTCGGCTCAGGAACGTCTGGCCCTGCGCCACGTGCTCCGGTAACACCCAGAAAAACGTGGGGATGGTATCCCCCGCCAGGCTGACGTAGGGAGCCTCAAGCTGGACGTACGGCGCAGCGTAGAAGCTTATCCCGTAGTTATTGATCGGGGTCGAAACGAACCAGTGGTAGGTTCGTGTGTGGTCCGCATTCTCGGTGGTGCCCAGGAAACGGCCGTTGGCCACACAGACCAGATCGGCGGGCACAGTGAAATGCAGCGCTACCGAATCGGGCTCATCCGAGGGATGGTCCTTGCACGGCCACCAGACGTCAGCCCCCTCGAGCTGGCAAGCCACTCCGATCCAAGGGGCTCCGGACGGCGTACGGGACCATACAAGCCCGCCGTCCCATGGAGGATTCGGGGCAACCCTCGGGCGGCCCCCGTAGAACACCCTTGTCCTGACCGAGGCCCCCGACCTACCTTGCCCCATCAGAGAAACGCTGAGGTAGGGCCCTCGCTGCCGGAAACCGGATCGCTCGAATCCCCCGGCCTCGCTGGCAACCCACACGGAATCCACCTTCAGCAGCGGATCCAGGTTCAGCAGGAGGGAGTCGCATGGGGTGATCAGGACAGCCTCCACCGTGACGGAGCCACGCAGTGTCCGCTGCACCGGATCGATCCGGAGGTCCAGGTCGTAGAAACGTACGTCGTAGGTAGCCTGCTCGGGGAGAAGCGGCCCACCGCTGTCGTACGGCTGCAGGACCAGGCCCGCAGCCATCAGACATGGCGCTCCCACCCCCACCACCAGGCTGCGCCACACCGCGCGCCGACTCATGTCTTGCCTTCCTTTTTTCCTGCCCCGGCGATGGCCCAAACCCGACGCAATCTACACCATTCTTCCCTCTTTACCAAGCCGTTGTGGTTCGTGAGACGTCCGCCTGGGCACCCGGAACGTTCGGGCAAATCTGCGATCGGGAATCGGCGCGTCCTATTTGCATTTCCGCCGCGTGGGCGCTACCTTTGGATCCGTTAGCCCGATGGGCTCCCTGCCCCTTGGGGTAGGGCCCAGAGCTCGGGGGCTCAAAGCGCACGGCTCTCCGCTATCATTGGACGCAAGGACGGACGAATGGACCTACCTGAGACGATTGCAAGCGTAGAACAGCTGGAGGAGTTCCTGTCTCGGCCCTCCGAGCGCCTGATCGCGAGCGTCCGCAGACTGGACGACGGCGATCTGCTGCTCTTGGGGGCTGGCGGGAAAATGGGCCCTACCCTGGCGCGGATGGCGCTGCGGGCCTTCCGCGAATCCGGAGATTCGAGGCGCGTGTACGCAGCCTCCCGTTTTTCCGCGCCGGAGGTCGAAGCCAGACTACGCGAGTGGGGCATCTGTACTCTGCGGGGGGATCTCTTGGACCGCGAGTTCGTGCGCCGGCTCCCGGATGCACGCTACGTCGTCTTCATGGCCGGGCGCAAGTTTGGAACAGCCGGCGATCGTTCCCTGACGTGGGCCCTGAACGCTCTGCTGCCCGGCCTGATCGGCGAAAGGTTCCGCCAGGCCAGAATCATCTGCTTCTCCACCGGAAATGTCTATCCGCTCGTCCCTTTGACATCGGGCGGTGCCACTGAGGACACACCCACAGCCCCGGTCGGGGAATACGCACAATCCGCCCTCGCGCGCGAGCGGATCTTTGAATACTTCTCCCGGCGCCACGGGGTGCCGGTCTCGATCATTCGCCTTAACTACGCGGTCGAAATGCGCTACGGCGTCGTTCTGGACATCGCCACGAGGGTCTGGCAACGCCAGCCTGTGTCCCTGGCCATGCCAGCGGTGAACGTGATCTGGCAGGGCGACGCCTGCGAGTACACCCTACGCTCCTTCGAGATCTGCGCGTCCCCGCCCGCGGTCCTCAATGTGACCGGGCCCGAACTGGTGTCCGTTCGCTGGCTCGCCCGCGAGCTGCACCGACGGCTGCACGAGGAAGGCGAACCGGAGTTCATCGGTTCGGAGCCCGAGAGCGCCCTTCTCAGCAACGCCGCGCGCTGCTTCGAGCTGTTCGGCTACCCAAATGTGCCGCTCGGAAAAATCCTACAGTGGACGTGCGAGTGGGTGCGCGCCGGGCTTCCCACACACGACAAGCCTACCCACTTCGACGTTCGGGACGGAGAGTTTTAGGCTTTCGGCAATCGGAGGGTCACCATGGCGATGCCCCTGCCCCCAGAAGACATCCTCCAGGCTCTGCGAAAAGGGACGGTCATCCCAGCCCATCCGCTGGCCCTGAACGCGAAAAGACAATGGGACCCGCGTCGCCAGCGCGCCCTCACCCGATACTACCTCGAGGCGGGGGCCGGTGGCATCGCCATTGGCGTGCACACCACCCAGTTCGCGATCCGTGATCCGAAGATCGGCCTGTACCAGCCTCTGCTGGAGTTCACGGCGCAGATCATCGATGATTTTGAGCGGCGCACAGGGAAGAGAATCATCCGCATCGCCGGGATCGCCGGGAAGACGGAGCAGGCCGTTCGGGAAGGCTCCCTGGCGGCCCGTCTCGGCTACCACGCAGGGCTCCTGAGTCTGGCTGCCTTGCCGCAGGCGTCCATCGATGAGCTGATTGACCACTGCCGCCGCGTGGCCGAGGTCATCCCGCTGATGGGGTTTTACCTCCAGGAAGCGGTGGGAGGCCGTCCCCTGCCTTACCCATTTTGGAGGCGGCTCTGCGAAATCGACAATCTGGTGGCCATCAAAGTGGCGGCCTTCAACCGCTACCACACGCTGGATGTACTTCGCGCCGTGGCCGACTCCGGTCGCGCCGCTGAGATCGCCCTCTACACGGGCAACGATGACCACATCGTGTTGGATCTTCTCACCCCCTTCCGTTTCGAGACGCAATCGGGCAGCGTGGAGGTGCGCTTCGTGGGGGGACTTCTGGGACAGTGGGCCGTCTGGACGAAAAGAGCGGTGGAGCTCCTGGAGGAAATTCACGCCGTCGTGCAGGCTGGGGAAGCAATCCCGGTCCGCCTGCTTGTCCTCGCTCATCAGCTTACCGATGCCAACGCCGCGATTTTCGACGCCGCCAATGGCTTTCGCGGGGTGATCGCGGGCGTGCACGAGGTTCTCCGTCGCCAGGGCCTCCTGGAAGGAAGGTGGCTCCTCGATCCGGACGAAGACCTTGGGCCCGGTCAAATGGCCGAAATCGACCGCGTTTACCAGGCCTATCCTCACCTGAACGACGACGACTTTGTCCGGGAGCACCTCGACCGCTGGCTCGCTGATTAGGGGAGTAGCCGAGGCGGCCCTAACTTCTGCGCAAGTGCCCTCTGGCCCCTCGCCCGGCCGCGACGAAGTCAGCGAGCCCTTGCTGCCCCAATCGCAGGACGGGATTCTGACGCTCCGGCTATTCCTCTACCTTCACCTTCAAGCGAACGGTCGTCCGTAGACCCTGTCCCGGTGCGACGAGGACGTTCTTCACCACGTAGGGCAGCTCCACCTCCTTCCTCCCCGTCCAGTTCGCTCCTGCCTTCCGGAGAGGGAGGAGGACGGTGCGACCGGCCCACAAGTCGACGCTATCGGGGAAGGAAACTCCTTCAACCGTGCCCGCGGCGGCGAGGTGGAAGTCGACGTCGGACGAGTTGTAGACTTGTGCGTAGGAAGCACCCTTCGGTTTCAGCGGTACCTCGGGCGTTTTCAGTTCAATCGAACGCTCGAACAGGGGCCGCACGAATTCCTCCTTCCCGATGAGCAAGCCGTTGAAGAGCACCGCGGTACGTCCGGCGAAAAGCGCCTCGCGAATGGCCTCGGCGCTCCGCTTCTTGGCAAAGACCAGCGTGATGGGACGACGCTGCCCTCCGGCCGGGTCGTATTCCATGGCCACAGGGGCGTGGATATCGGAGTTGCCCACTACCGTGAGTTTCTTCTCCAGGCACCAGCCGAATACCTCCGGGTAGTACGTATCGCTATTCACAACCTCCAGACCCTTCAGGAGGCCGAGACGGAAGAGGGTGTCCTGCTGGGCGTACCAGACCGAGCGGTTGCCTGGCTGTTTCCATCCCGGATGGTTCCAGAACACAAAGGCTCCTTGGCGGTTGGCTTCGCGCACAGCGTCCTTGTAGTCGGGGCAGTTCAGGGCGCCAATGTCCTCTACAAAGATGGCATTGAAATGGCCGGGGGGTTCACCTTTGGTGATCTCCGCTCCGCGGATCAAGATGATGTCGAGCTCCTGAGCCCTCCCCAGGGCCAGCTCGTAGGGGCGCCCGAAATTGGTGGGCACGTCTTTGGCGTGAGGCTGATACTCAATGTGATCTGTGATGGCGATGGCATCGAGTCCCTCGCGCCACGCCTCTTCGATCCGAACCGGAGGCCAGACCTCACCGTCGGAGAACACGGTGTGGACGTGAAAATCGCACTTGAGGGTCAGGTACCCGGGCGGATCCGGAAGTCGGATCTCCCTCCGCGCGTTCCACTGACCCGACGCAGGCGTTCCGACCAAGGTCCCCAGGACGACAACCGCGATCACGGTGTTCAGGGGAGCTCGCCACTTCATGTCCCACCTCCACGGTTTTGGTTCGAACAGGGAGCGGACCGAGCACATCGGACGCCTTTTCTCCGGGCCTCAACCCGATCGCTCCAGCCGCAGACGGCGAAGCGGGATCAGCCGTACGGGACCGAGGAGACCCGAGTCCACAGGCTCCCAGTCGCTCGCGTCGAAGGGGCGGTACCGGAGGTTCACGAAGTTGATGTCGTAAAAGATCTTCCAGGGAATTCCCCGCCGATCGACATCGCGGATGCGGTTGGCCGCGAGGTTGGTAACCTCCAGCTCCAGCGAATTCCAGCCCCGCTTGTACCCGTCCGTAAGGACCACTACGAAGGGCAGCGCCCACGCCACGCCGATGTCTATTCCGTTCAACCGCACACGCGCGCTCTCCCGCACGTCTCCGAGGTCGAGAAGCCAAGCGTCGGCAGCGGCACCCGGCCAGCGGAAGGTCGTAGCGTAAAGGGCCGTCCCGGCAAACCGCTCCGCTTCGGGATCGCCCAGGCGAGTCCACGACCCCAATCTCTCTGTCTCAAATCCAGCAGGGAGAGTCGGCCCCCCTTCGACGAAGGTCACCCGCCAGGGCCCGGGTACTTCGAACGTGTCCGGTTGCGCCTTCCAGTAGTCCCAGTACGGGCCCTCCGGCCGGGCTGTCTGAAACGTTCGCAGGATGGCCGATTGTCCCGGCCGAAGCTGGACGTAGACCTCCGGGCAGGGTCCCGCACCTCGAACGGCAGCTTTGCCCCATTTCCCCGTGAGCGGATCAAGGAAATAGGCGTGCCGGAAAGGCCTCGCGAGCTTTACCCATCGGTCCACCTCCCTGTCGCCAAGATTGGCCAGGAAATAGAAATGCCCGTCCGGAACTCTACGACGGATCACGCCCACTCCGAGCTGGATCAGCTCCTCAGCCTGGACTCCGGCTGCCCCGAGAAGTGTGGCCCCCTGTTCCCCAACAACGAGCTTACCCTTGCCGAGGCGAGCAACCGCAAGGTCCCCTTCTCTGCGAAACGCCAATCGGCCCTGAGCCTGGCGCAGAGCAAGCCGCCTCCGCTCCAGGTTGGCCAGCCCCGGTACGTCCTGAGGCAGATGGCGATGGAAGAGCACGCAGGCACCTTGGCGGGCCAGGGCCTCCAGTCTGCGCCACGTCTCCAGGGGTAACAGGCGGCACTCCGGGACAACAAGAGCTTCGTAGCTCGTCCCGCCCAGCAGGATCCTTCCGGACTCGACCGAGGCGGCGCCCAACAGGCCATCGGAAACGAAGTCGAAGGTGTATCCCAGGCTCAGGAGCTCCTTGGCCAGAGCCCCGTAGGGCAGGCTATCGACCCAGGCCGTGAAGTGGACCGTGAGCTGCCGCTGGTACCCTGTGGTGTCGTGCCAGATGTCGTGCACGGGCCAGTAGAAGAGGACGTCATTGTCTGGAAGGCCCGCTTGCAGGACTGCCTGACACCTCTGGACATACGCGTTCAGGGCCGGCAAATCTCGCCAGATGGGGTTCGTGGGCTGGAAATGGACCGAGGCGTAAAAAAGCCAGCCAGGCCATGGTGCCTCGGCGGGGGAGTAAGCCGTTCCGTGGTACTGAACGTGGTTGATCCCCGCCAGGAACAGCTGGTCGATCTCGGGCTTGATCATCGAAAGAGCTGTCCGGAAGTGCTCGCGGAGCCAGGTGCAGGTCTCGGCCGCTACCAGGCGCCGACCGCTCACGTGGGCGGCGGAGGAGGCGAACCGGAGGATGAGAGGGTTGGGCACCTCCTCTCGCACATCTCCGGGGAGGCGGCGCAGACCCGGAATCGGGAAGGGTGTAGATCCGAAGGTCTCGGTCTCCGGAATGTCGGCGGCAGCGTAAAGGTCCAGCAGGTTGGCCGGGGCGCCGTGAGCCTCGTTTCGTGTCCGACTCCCGTGGGCGCGCGCCCACTCCACCCATGTCCGAAGGTAATCGAGGTGAAGCTCGGAGAGGGTAGCTCGGTAATCCGCCTTGACGCGCGCCACCGTATCCGGCGCCCCCAAGCCGGCGAAGGCCGGGAGGTGATCCTCCAAGCGATAGCCCCGCCGGACCTCGAATTCGCGCAGGAGATCGTCCGTCCAGTTGGCGCCGTAATATTCGTAGGAGTCGTGGTAGTGGCATCGGGGCCAAGGTGAGCCGTGGACAGCGAAGGCGGTGTCGAAGCGCTGAAGGTAGTAGCGCATTGCCCGCGGCGAGAAGGGATCGAGCACCCAACCCTCGTTTCCTGGCGCTGCGCGCTTGACGCGCTGGCCCGTTCCCTTCTGCAGAAGGACCACGATCTGCCACGTGCCGGAGGGCGGGCACCACTTCAGCCGTGCACTCTGGGCAAGCTGGGCAAGCAGGCTCTGCCGCGAGCCGTCCGGCCCGTAGGCCTCAGCGGCGCGCACCGAGGTCGGATCTACTTCGAGCTCCGCGGGATGGTCAAGTGCGGCAGTCATCCGCACAAGCTGAAAACCCTTGGCCGCGAACTCCGGCCGAACATGGGAACCACCGAAAGGCCAGCCTGTGCCCGTGCTCATGTCCAGCCACATGCCCAGGCTCTCCGCAACGGCGACCGCGTAGGAGAACAGGGCCATCCACCGCGGGCCCAGGAAGTCCACGAACTGTGCCTCGTACCCGCGCACGCCGTAGATGGGGATCACCAGAACTCCGCCGATCCCCGCCTGGTGTAGTTGCAGGAGGTTGTGGCGCAAATGGGTAGAATCGACCGCGCTGCCCATCCACCACCAGTACGTGCCCGGCCTCGACTCTCGGGCCATCTCGGGCCAGATCTGCGCCGACGAGGGGGAAAAGGGTCCCACCGTGGCGATCGCGAAAATTGCCCCCATGAGCAATCCCAGGGCACCACACTTGCCCCTGCCGAGCATTTCCGACCCCGAGTTCCACCCTACCCAGAGAAGCCCAGCCCCCACGTGGCATCTACCAGCGCGTGGACGATGGCCGCTGTTGTCACCTTGCCCGTGCGGAGATACGCCAGCCCGTAGAAGACCCCCGCGATAGTCGCCAGCACAATGTAAACCCAGGGAACCGAAAGACTACCCAGCGGGCCAAGGGACCAGTGGAGCAGGGGCGGGACACGGTTGTTCACGTGAGCCCAGCCGAAGATCACGCTGGTAACCACAAGCGAAACGGGTTTCCACCGCGACTGCTCCCCCAGCCTCTGAGCCAGCAGATTCTGGATGAGACCCCGGAAAAGCACCTCCTCCGGAACCCCGGTGAACAGGAAAATAGCCACGACGGTTAGCACGACCCGAGCAGCGGAGGGGGCCTGCGTCGACGGCCGGATGAATCCCGTGGGTAACCCGAGCGCCAGGGCGAAGGGGACAAAGGCGAGAAAGTAAAGTACCGCCCACTTCAGATCCTCTCTCCGGAAATCGAGGCGAAACCCGACGCCGCTGACCGCCCGGACCGACAGAAACGTGTACAGGGCAAACGGCATGGCCAGCATCGACCCAAGACCGATCACCCCCTTCGCTGGAGGAAGAGGGGGTCCTGAAATCCAGTCCAACTCCACCGGAAACCAGATGGCCAGGATGGCGAGAAGATCTCCGACGTTCGGGCGTTCACCCAGCCGATTGGCAAGCTTTGCCAGCGCCACGGGGAGCAGCCCGTAGAAAAGAACTGACAGGGGAAGGGCCGAACGGGCGAAAACTGCACCGTACACCAGGGCCACCGCCCACACGGCCAAGGGGAAGAACCAGACGCGTGCGCCGCCCCTCCGCCCAAGATTCCGCAAGGCCTGGACAAAACGGAAATCCGTGAACGCCAGAGTAACCAGAAGGGCCAGGCCAAAAACCGCCGCAGCTACAGCCGTCTCTGCTGCCCTTGCTCCCGCCGATGCCGCACGCCAGGAGAATCCGCCCACAGCGAGGGTCAGCAGAACCAATGCCACCCACGCATTCCGACCGGGGAGAAAATCCGATTCACGGGCCATTTCCGTCCTCCCTCCAAGGGAAACTCCCTCGCGCGCCACACACTGGGCTTTTCATCCCGTCCTTCGTGGAAGGCGCGATGTCCGCGGATCGTTCGGCCCATCCCTCCGTAGGCTTTCCTTTTGAGCCGGCCCCAGAAGGACAGGGATTGCTTGGAACTCGCCCCCTTCAGACCATGCCGCCGAACCCAGACCCCGGGGTGGATCGCCCGACCGCGTTTCCGGCCGTCGTACGTGTCCATTGCGAAGCGCGAGCACCTTTTGCCCCGGCCTCTGTCCGCTGCCCCTTCTGCGATGGAGGCCAGAGCCGGCGCCAGGAGCGCTCGCCGACCTGCCTGGAACCCGTTCAGCTCCGGGCTGGCAGGACCCACTCGCAGCTCCGAACTAGATTCTCGATGGCCCGCACGTCCGCCTCAGGCACAGGTCTCTTTGCGCCCAGCCTCGACACAGGCTCGATGGGAAGACCCAGAGCCCTAAGCGCGAGCTTGCCGCTCGTAGGCCAGGGCACCTGGGCTAGCCCGTCGTTCAACTCGATCACCCTGAACTGGAGCTTCCGGGCTGTTGTCCAGTCTCCAGCGCCGAATGCCTCTTGGAGCGCAGCCAGCAGATTGGGCCAGATGTTGGCGCCCCCACCCACTACGCCCACCGCGCCGTAGGCCAAGTCGCTCAGATACACGGTCTCAACCCCGCTCAGCACCTGGATGTGCTCGCCCACCTCGCGGCACATCCGAGCCATCCGCTCGGCATCGGTGGTGCGGTACTTGAGGGCCACGACGCTCGGCACCTCTTCGGCGATCCTTCGCATTGTGGCAGGGGTAGGGCTACGCGGGCCCTCCCCACGTGGGTCGTAGAGCAGGACCGGGACCTCACACTCGCGGCACACCGTCGACACAAAGGCGAGAATGCCATCCTGGGATGGTCGGATTGCCTCGGGGATGACGACCCCGACGGCCGGGACCCCTACGTGAATAGCGAAATCGCGAAGCCTCAACGTGTCCCGCAGGTCCTCGCAGCCGATGTTGGGCACAAGGGGGATCGAGCCGCTTGCGTGCACCGCTACGTCCACGAGTTGCTTTCGCTCTGAGAACGAGAGGGCCTGCCATTCGCCGGAACCGCCCATCAGGAAGAACACATTTACCTTCTGGCCGGATAGCCATTCGAGGAGCTTAGGCAGGGTCTCCAGGTCCACAGCCCCCGCAGCCGTGAAAGGAGTGAAAACCGGAACGACGACCCCCTCGAACAGTCCCTCGCGCCGCGCCTCCATGGGATTCCCTGTAGGCAACCAGGTGTCCGGTGGTCCCTCGTAGCGGCCGAAGTTGCTCTATGGCCGAGAGAAAAGCAAGGAAAATCCTGTGCGCTGCCCCGCTTGCGACCCTCGGGCCATCCCACACCGCGAACACGGACCCCTTGCCTTCGACCTCCGGGCGGGGTGGAACGACGAAAGGTCACTTGCTCGCAACTCGAAGCGAGACTCTGTGGGAGCCGGAATCCCCCTTTGATTCCGCTTGGCCCTCGGGGAAGACCCCTACTTGACCACCACCACCCTTTGCGTGAGGAACTCTTCCCCGCCTCGCTCGTCCGCAAAGCGGATGTGGTAGAAGTACGTGCCGCTCGGTACCCGGGGAAGCCACCGAAACAGATGTTCACCGGGCTCGATGCGGGGAATCCACTGCCGTTCCACCACTCGGCCCCGGATGTCCAGCACGCTGATCTCCAATTCACCGGGGCTGTAGACCTCACAGACCAACTTCGCGTCGCCACGAGCGGGGTTGGGATAGCTCGGCAAGATGGAAAAGCCCCGCGGCGCCAGTGCCTGCCCCTCGATCCCGGTGGCGATGGGCTCCACTTCCAGACCATTGAGCAGAGCGTAGTCCCTTTCTGCGCCGAAGTGGATGTTCAGTTCCCCGTCGAGAACCGGGGTGACCACCTCGATCGTCAGGGCGGCGTGATTTCCCACCCTCTGGTAGATGTCCAGATCATCGACCACCAGGCTATCCTCGACATGGATATCGAAGATCCTCTTGCCAGGTTGATCGAAGTAGTTTTCCGCCAGGTGCAGGCGCAGGCGATAGATCCCGGGGGCGAGGCGAACGTTGTAGCGTGCCAAGCCCCAGCGCTCGCTGCGGTAGATTGGGTCGAGGTCGGTGCCCGCGATTTCCAGAAGCGGCGATTGGCTGAAGCTGGTCCCCTCCTCGTAGCCGTAGAGGCTCGCCTCGGACCACGGCTGGTCCGCCAGGAATCCCGCTACCGCGTTCCCTCCCGCATTGATGCGCAGCGGGAAGGAAGGGACCTCCGGAACGGCGACCGAAACGACCTGTCCTTGCAGGGTATTGGGCGGATCGGCCACGTCCCGGATCCCCGATACAGCCAGGCTGTACGATTGCCCAAGGCGCAAGCTGTCGATGTCCAGCAGGACGGAGCGGCCATCGGGGCGCAGGTGAGCGGCGTGCACCCGTACCCCCGGGAACACGGCGTAACGGGCGGGATCGGCGGCCGACCTCTCGTCTACCCGCTCCGAAAACTGGACAAGGAGGCGTCCCCATTCGTAGCGAGCCCAGAGCACCTTGGGCGGGTTTCTGTCCACGTACCCGGTGTGGGTGGGGTCCGTAAGGCAAAGGATCATCAGCCCGTCGCGGAAGACCGCGTTGTCGGGGGTGAAGTCACAGTTATTGCCGTCCCAGGTATGGGTTGCCTTCTGCCAGCGGCTCTGGTTCCAGGAGTCGAAATCGTCTTTCCACTGGAGGGTGAAATTGTTGTCGGTTCCCGTATTGCCCCTGCCGGGCGTGTAGGAAGCATAGCTGACGTAGTCGTAGTAAGCGAAGGCGGGCAGCACCGCGGGATCCCATTTGCCCGCCCAGTCCACATAAGCAGGCTGCCAGATGTTCATCATGATCTTCTGGGGGCGGTTCAAGGCGAGGACGTGGGTTCCCGTTTGCCTGTGCACTTCCACCCCGTCCACAAACCACGCCACGTAATGGTCGGTCCACTCAATGGCGTAGACGTGGAAATCGAGGCTCGGATCGAAGGGGACGAACTGGTGGTGCACGTGATTCAGACGATCGGGGGGAATGATGTTAAACTGCACGTCGTCGGGGTAGCGCCCCAGGATCTCGATGTCGATTTCGTTCCAGCGCGAGTTGGGGTCCACGTCGTTGTAGGTGAAGAACGAGGACAGCAAACCACTTCCCCAGGCGGCTTTCATCCGCACTTCAAAGCGGCCATAGAGGTAGGATTCGCGGGTGCGGAGCTCAGCCCCACGATAGTCCTTGGCCCATGTCAGGACTGGGACCAGGCAGGTGGCAACCAGCAACAGACGACGTTCCATGCGGTTCCCTCACTCACGATCCTTGCATCTTACGGCCGTAATCCAAGCGATCATGGGTCGTCAGGATCGGGAAGGCCGGTACCAGCACCGGGAAGGGGACGTTCTTCTGCAGCACGAACATGTCGATGCGGGTCAGCTTGATTTTCTCGAAAGCATCGGTGTTGATCTCGATCTGGCCCTGGTACTTCCGCCTGAGCTCCGCGACATAGGGGTTCAGATACTCCTCGAGCACCGCCATCGTCTGTTTGTAATATTCCCCCTTCTTTCCCACAGATTCCAAATACCTGTTCCGCTGGTAGGTGGCCAGGAGGTAGTCTTTCCACATGGCCACGTGGCGTTCTACCACATTGACCTGATCGTAACCGCGCCGGTAGGCCTCCTTGGTGACGTAGTAGTCGCGAATGAGGTCGGCGATCGCCAGCCGGAACTGTTCAGGAAACTCCCTGCGGGTCATCCTTCGCTTGCGAAAGACGAGGGGATGGCGAAGCAGCTCTTTCTCGAACCGCTCCACGGTCCACACTTCGCCATCGACCCGGAAAAACGGCCGCTGCCGCAGCGCAGCAATCCGCGCCTCAAAGTCCGGCGACGGAACCAAATCGCTCTTCTTCCCCCAGAACCTCTCGTTAAAGGCCTCCTCTTTCTCCTCCTGGCTGTGCAAATACAGCGGACGCATCAGGTCGGCCATGGTCGGGAACACTTCGGGGTCAAACTCCAGGCGCTTGCCCTTCATCACCTTGCGCACGAACGCCCGGTAGCTGTTGGCAGCGTGGCGCAGGCGCACCTGTTTCTCCGCGTCCTCCCATCGCTGCTGGATCGCCATCTCCCCCGCGATCACCTGATCGATCCAGCCTTGGACACGGATGACGGTCACCGAACCGTCCTCGTTCTCCAGCGGCCCCACCAGTTGGCCCTTCTTGAGCGGCCGGGTGAACAAGGAATCGAGGACAAGCTCGTCTTCCTCCTGCGACCAGGTAACCTCACGCGTGGGGAGAGGGCCCAGGCCCCCTATCTCCCGGTGCAGGGAGTCCAGGCTCACACCCTCTGCCAGCCGGCGTCGCAGAAGCGCAATCCGAGCGCTGTCGTCGACGGTCAGGTATTCAACGCGATACTTCCTCCCGAGCAAGACGTAGGCCTTCTTCAGTTCGGCGCTGTCCACCTTTACCCGACGGTAGAAGTCGTGGTAGAATAACCATTCCCGCATTGCCTGTTCCCTGCGGCCTGCCAGGTAGGCCTGGAACTGTTCGTTGCGCGTCAGTTCGTTGTCCTCGCCCGCCTCCAAGGCGAGGAGCTTCTCCGCGATCAGGCTATTGAGAACGATCTTGCGGTGAATGTAGTTGTCGCCCTTGCAGTAGGGTGGCCGGATGGTGTACTCCGCCCTGCGGATGAACTCGTTCACGGAAATGGTCTTCGGCCCCACACGCGCTAAGATCACCTCTTTAGGCTGTTCCGGACGTCTGGCGCACGCGAGTGTGAGGACTAAGGCAGCCGAAATTGCAACCCACAACCGACCCCGCACTCCGCTTTTCACCTCCCTGAGCGTTTGTCCTGACCCTTACTTCAGGGTGAATCTACCGCTCTTTGCTTTGGAAGACAACCCCAAGCTCATACAAAAGCCCCTACCGCCCGGGCCTGGGAGCGGTAGGGGCACCTAAGGGAGGGCCTCCGCGAACGCCTCCATCGGTGTTGGGACACTGCGCTTACCGAGTCCTCCCTCCTCCCTTTGCCCGCTTGGCTCCCCCGACCACCGAAATCTCCTGATGCCCGGATGCGAACCTCAGGCTATCCTTCAGAAGAGCACACCGAATGAGTAGGCGTGAACCCGTCCGAGAATCCCGATGTTCCGATAGGCGTACTCCACGCGCACCGCCGCGTTGTTCATCATCCGCAGGACCATTCCGCCGCCGAAAGAGAGTCCATACTCGGAGTCCGGCATGAACAGGGCCTTGTACCCAGCCCGCAGGTAGAAGGTGCCCGTACTGGGCAGGGTCACGCGGTACTCCCCACCCACGTTGACGCTCTCGCTATTGTTGTTGGGGTGAATGGCATCGGCGGCGAGGGTAAGCTCCTGCCTCTCGCTGTAGAACGGTTTCACGGAGAAGCCGATGCGGAACAAGAGCGGCAGTTCCCACGACTCCAGGCGGAACTGCCCGGGCACATCTCGATAGTTCCCCTGCTCGTAGGGCAGGATGTCGATCGGCTGAATCAGGTCGATGCCGTCGTAGCGCATCTTCGTGCCGTAGTTGGAGATGCTCATCCCAATGGCCATCCCCTGCTCACGGTTGCCGGTGGGCGAAAAGAAGTGTGTCTGGACGATCACCCCAAGGTCGAAGGCCAGAGCTGTGGCATGCGTGTGCCAGATCTTCGACGAGACGTATTTTCCGGTCGCTCCGAACCCGAACCATTGGGCCAGTCTGCGCGCATAGGAGAATCCGATGGCGAGATCGGTGGCACTGTACTTCTCGCCGGTCCCTTCCTGGTACTCGACCGTGGTCACGTCCATGTCCCCGTAGTCGACCTGGATGAGGTTTAACCCGAGGGTCCCGACGCGCGGAATGACCAATCCAACGGCTGTGAAGGCGGTGTTGATGTCCACCAGCCAGGGCTGGTAGCTGAATACGACCTCGCTCTGCTCCATGTAGGACATCCCAGCCGGGTTCCAGTAGACGGAGGAGACATCGCGGAGCATGCTCACCGCCGCGTCGCCCATCGCGGTTCCCGAGGTGCCGTAGCCGATCTCCAGGAAGTTGGCGGTGGTGGTTCCCATCCGGTAGGGTTTCTGCGCTTGCGCCACCCCTGCCAGCATGAAAACCGCCGCAAGTGGCACCAGCAAAAGCCACGAGCTTTTTCGTGCTCCTTTCATTCCAAGCTCCCTTCCGGCATGATCGTTGGCCTCACTTAATGATCGCAAACTTCCCCATCTTTACGTCCCCCGTGACGTCGGACCGCACGTGGTAGATGTACATGCCCGCGGCCACCTCCAGGCCCTCCTTCGTCTGGAGGTCCCAGTGTACGATCCCTTCGTCGCTCGGATTATCGACGTGAATCTCGTCGACGAGCACACCGCTCACCGTGAAGATGCGGATCGTACACTTGGCGGGAATGTGGGTGAACATCAGGCGTCGCCTCTGGCTCTTCTGGTAGCTGGCCACCGAAGGCTCCATCGCGTTGGTCGCCACATAGGGATTTGGCACAACCTTGATCCGCTCCATCGTCTCCCGCAGACTCTTGCGGTCGAGCCCCTCGCCTTCCCGCACGGTGAAGCGGTAGGCGTCGGTGGTGAAGAACGGACGTACGAAACTCACCCGGTACACATCGTTCGGCTTGGGAAGGTTGGCCGGGTCCCGCACGGGGGCGAAGTCGATGACGAAGACCGTCCCGGCCCAGCGATTATCCGTGGTCAGCGCCCCGACCAGAACGCGGTCCTCCAGGATGTCGAACTGCCCATTGCGGTTGCGGTCGTGGACCACCAGGTCCATCAACACCGGCTTCCCGTCCGGGCCCCGCACCGAGCGATTCTCTACGCGGAAGTTGAACCGCTGGCCGGTGAGCAAGACCGTTCGATCCAGCCGTACGCCTCGCTCATCGCGCATGGTCTTGGTCGTCGCCCGGCCTACGTAGGCGGAATCGTCGCCTGTGAACACGATGTCGTAGTCCCATGGGAAGAGAACCGCCTCACGGGAGGAGGGGATCACGAGGATGGGAGCGGAACCCTTTACCCAGCCCGAGTGCAGGGCATCGAACTGGGCGGTCAGCACCGGAATCTGAATCCGCAAGCGCAGCCCGTCAAAGATGTCCGACGCGATCTCTTTTCCGGGCGGGATGTACCAGACGTCGAGGGAATCGTCGTAGGTGATGTTGTTGAAGGCGAAGCGCTCCGGAGACTCCTTGTAGACCAGCCGGTTGCTGTCCGTCACGTCGTAGACGGCGAATCCCTTATCAAGGTATCGAATCCCATACGGACATCCGGCCACCGTCTCCAGCGTGTCTACCAGGAACCTGACTTCATAGGTGTGGCCGTACTTGAGATCGCCGCGTGCCAGAATCTCGGGTCTTATCTTGCCCGAGCCCAGGGTTACCCCCGTGGAGTCTGTCGCAAGGCTCGGGGGCTGGTAGCCCGCAGCCATCTGGTGCGGTACGACAATCTGCACATTCTGCCCGATGCGCCGGATGTTCTCATCCTCGTCCAGTTCGATGACCACGTTGTTTTCCGAAGGCGCCACCCCCGGCCCGATGTCCGGCGCCCCGTAGTCGTAGGCGACCAGCGCGTAGTAATAGGTCCGACCGTTCTGGACGTTGCGATCGATGAAGTAATGCACGATCCCGGTCTCGTTGCCGAGGTAGTAGCCCATCCCGTTGACCAGGCCGTAATTGGTGAAGCCCTCGCGCCCGTCGATCACGTCGCATTGGAAAATGGGCTTCTTGAACATGGGGGTGCCGAACCCGTCGGTAATGACCTCCGCGTCAGCCATTTTCTTGTCCGTGGCCCGGAAGAGCTTGTAGCCCTCGAAGTCGTTGATGTTGCCCATGAAGGGATCGCGCGTCTTGGTGTCCGCCACGTCGTCCCAGGTGAGGATGACGTAGCCATCGCCCGCCGTGGCCCGCAGCGTGGGCATCTTCGGCGGCATGGCGAACCGGTAGTCCTTCTCGTAGATGACCTGCGCGATCTGCTTCAGGCGGAAAAGGGCCGGCGCCGAGTGCTCCTCCGAGTTGAGGCCGGAGAGGGGATCATACGCGTGCAGGAGGGCCATGGAGATCCGCTCCGTGCGCCCCTTGTAGAGCGGGAAAGGACCGGAAGCGAAGGTCTCGATCAGGTTCGAGATCCGACCCAGATATTCGATCAGGGTGTCCTGACCGAGCACCTCCCACATGGACTTGTCCCCTCGGAACCAGTGGTACTCCGAGGCATGGCTGGGCACTGGGAACATCATGAACGAGGTGAGGCCGACCATGTCGGACTCGGAAACGTCCGTTTCGGCGAAGTTGGGTTCACAGCCAAGTCCTTCCACATAGTCCGGCTTATGGTTGCACTCTCCCTCATCCGGACCGTTGTAGTTCAATTCCAGCGGTCCGACGCCGTCCAGCCCCACGTCGTCGCCGGCGTCTTCGCCAGGCTCGTAGACCCCGTTGCCGTCGGAGTCGTGGCCGTCCTGCCAGTCCTGATCCTCATCGGCGTCCCAATGCGGATGCAGGTCCTCCGGCTTCAACCGATAGAAGCTCAGGAACGCGTTCAAGTCGGCGATCCCGTCCGTAGGGCCGATGATTCTCTCGGCTTCGTTGTCGCGTTTTTCGTCGATGAGGCCGTCTTCGTCATTGTCGATTCCATCGAAGGGCAAACCCGGGCTCTCCAGATAGGCGAACCCCATCACGCCGGTGGGGAATCCCCCTTGGCCGATGCCGTTAATGTCCCAGGAATAGGCCATGTCCTGCTTGCGGTCGAAGAAGCCGAGGTCGTCGTCCTCCCCTGCTCCCGGCACCATATCGCCGATGGCGTTGTCGACCCAGTATCCGAAGGCCACCTGGGGCAGGTCATAGTTGGAGATGTTGGAGATGTTGTATTCCCAGAAGATGGCGTCGCGGGCCTGGGGGTTGTTCCATTGGAAGCCGCGCACTTCCACCCGGATACCCAGACCACCCCAAGGTTTCCCTTTTTGGATGGTGATCTTGTGGGGTAAGATGTCCCCAATTCGCACACCCGGCCGTGGGTAGTACCTGACCTTGTCCTCCGGCCCGAGGTACTCCTGATCCTGCGCGTCGTTGGCCACAAAATACGTCTCCAGGTCGGCGTAGATTACACCGCGGCCAAAGCGACCATCCCATTCACCGGGCCACTTTCGACTGCGGCCTTGGGCCGGCCATCCCTCTGGAGGCCAGGAGCTGGGCAGGTTGGACATCGCTGGGTAGTCGCTCGCCTCATTGAAGTACCCAAAACAAGGATACAGTCCCCACTCCACGGTCCCGGTCGGGTCCCGGTCCATCTCCTCACGGTAGCTGGTCTGGCAGAAATAGAGGGTGTCCAGATCCTTGCGGGTGGCGATCTCCACCGGATCCGTCACCGGGATCGTGTCGTTCGCGATGAACACGCGAGCCCCGATGAGGAGCGCCACCCCGTCCAGCATCTTGGTGCCCTCGAAGGTATTCGGCCACTTGGACACGTCCACCCGCGGCCAGTCGGAAAGCTCCGTCGTGTTCCGGAAAAAGAGGAAGACGCGGTTACCGGTCATGTACCCTTCGCGCTCGGCGGCGATGTCGCCTGCCTCGTCGTCCGGGCCCTCGTACTTTCTCCCCTGCGACCAGGCCGCAGGACTCACCAGCGTCAAGGCCAGGGCTGCGCCGACCAAGATTCTCAGGACCTGCCTCATCCTTGGGTATCCTCCTCTACCTAAGGTGACGATGGCTAGAACATCAGGCTCACACCGAACTTGACCAGGCGCGGCGCCGAGTACATAGACGGATCCTGGACCCGATCGATGTACTCGTTGAAGTCGCTGCGGTGGCCCGCAATATCCGTCTCCCGGATGATCGCCGTGTACGCCCGCCCGGTCTGCGGATTAACCCGCACCTCGTTGAGCCGGTCCAGGAGGTTGTAGACGTTCATCTCAAAGCGAAGCCGCAAATCACCCCGCAGCGGGACATCGTAATACCCAGTGAAGTCCACACTGTAGGTGCTCGGCTGCCAGGAATTGTTCGGAAGCAAGTTCACCCGGGCCAGCGTGCTGGCCGAAATCGGTTGCCAGGTGAAGGGCGTACCGGAGTTGTAATAGGCGGTCAGGGTGGCTCCGTAGTTTTCGGTGTGGTAGCCCACCGTGGCATTCAGGGTGTGGCGCTGGTCCCAGCTCATCGGGATGAGAATGCGGATCGGGTCCAGGTTCTGCCCCTCGCGGTTGAAATTGTACGTTGGGTAGTCGGCATTGCCGCGTGTGTACTGCAAGGTGTAGTTCACCATCGCCGTCACGTTGCGCCAGCGGAAGTCGTACTTGACCTCCAGCCCGCGCGCATTTCCATAGTCCTTGTTGCTGTAGAGCCCATAGCGGATCTGATTGTAAGTGGTGATCACGCTTGTGCTCAAGAGGTCGTAGATATCGCGATAGAACAGAGCGACCTCAAGGGCCATGGCATCGGTCAGCTGCTGCCAGAGACCCACCTCGTACTGGACGGTCTTCTGGGCATGGATCTCAGCATTGCCCATCGTGGTGGAGTAGTTGTTCGGGGCCACCCGGAAGGCGTGATTCTGGTACATCGCGTAGAGGGGCGGCATCTGGAAGAAGTGGCCGTAGCTGAAGTGGAGCAGGGCCGTTTGCGCCAGCTGATACGAAAGCCCAAGACGCGGGGAGACCTGGTACTTCGCATGGGCCTTGGGATAGGTGGACATGCGCATCGGGTCGTCGAAGTACAGCTGATTAGCCGGGTTGCGCCGGTTGGAGGGGTACACGTGATTGGGATCGAAGTAGTCGAACCGGACCCCGACGTTGATCACCATCTCGTCGAATTCCATTTTGTCCTGGACGTAGGCCGAGAACTCGCGCGGCTTGACCCGGTAGATATCTGAGTAGATGGAAGAGTCGGGAAGGGTGATCGGCTCGTAGAAATCCTGCTCCCGATCGGTGCCGTAGTACTTGTTTCGGATCTCCTTATATTGCTCGTCCAGGTCGTGCTGAATGAACTGCGCCCCCGTCTTGATGCTGTGGTTCTTGTTCACCTGCCAGGTGAGGTCAAATTTGGCGTTGTAGTCCCGCAGCCACCGCTCGTCGTGCCCTTTCTGCTGTCCTCCCGTGTAGAAGCCGGGGTCGGATCGGAAATACTTGTCGTGCACGTAGCGGGGGTCTTGAGGATCCTTGTAGACGTACCAGCCGTGGTACTGGTACGCATAAGAAAGCTTAAGTTCGTAGAAGAGCCGTGCCGAGAGCATGTGATTGAGTTCGTACGCCAGCAGGTAGGAATTGCGGTGGGTAGCCGCCATCCCATCGGGATTGTATTTGAACATGTGGTTGTAGTCGTGCCACTCGTCCTGATTGGCGGTCCAGACCAAGGACATCTTCACGTCGGAGAACGGACGAGCGGTGAGCTTGGCCAGGTACGAAAGGTTCTTGCTACGGTTCATTGGGACGTAGGCGCTATCACCCGTGTGCTCCGAGTACCAGAGCGTCGAGTCGTCGGCCTCGAAGTTGCTGTAGTCGTCCACGCGGAACCGGCGCACCCCATTGAGGTGATTCTTGTTGTCCTGCCAGCGGAAGTTGGTGAAGAACGTAAGCTTGTCACGCAGAACCGGTCCGCTCAGCTGGAAGCGGAGGTCTTTGTTGCGGTCGAATTCGTCGTCGCGCAGACCGATGAAGATGTTCTTGTGGGGCGTGAGGTAATTGGCGAGGCTGAAGTAGATGGAACCGTCGAAGCGATTCGTCCCGTCTTTGGTGACCGCGTTCACCACGCCGCTCATCGCCCGCCCGTACTCGGCGTTAAAGGTCCCGGTGATCACCTCCAGATCCTTGATGCTCTCCGGTTCCAGATCGACAATCCGACCGGTGCCGCCGAAGGGCTCGGTCACGGGCAGTCCGTCGATCAGATAGGCCACCTCGGAGAGGCGTCCGCCCCGGAAATGCCCGTGCACCACTCCAGGCTGAAGGGCAATGATGGCGCCCATGCTTTCCACAGGCAGTTTATCGATGTCGTCGGCAGAGACGTTGCGGATGGAGCTGGTCTGGTCTTTCTTCATTTCGATGCGCTCGGCCTGTACCACCACAACCTGCCCCTCGATGGCTGTCGGGTTCATCTGGACTTGCACATTGGTGGTGCGATTGACCGAGACGCGTACATGCTCCATGCGCACCGTCTCGTAGCCGATCATTCGTACCGCGAGGGTGTAGTCGCCGGGAGGTACGTTCAGAATCACAAACTCCCCATTCTCGTCGGTGGCCGCACCCCGCGTAGTCCCTTCCAGGATCACGTTCGCGGCAGGTAAGGGCTCGCCATTGGTCGCGTCGACCACCTTGCCCGCAATCTTCCCTGTGGTCTGCCCTTGGAGACCGCTGGCCAGAATGTGGAGCACTAGTCCCACGAGGACGAATCTCGACACTCGCCGCTTCATCGCTCATTCCCTACCTTTAGCGTTCACCCCCAAGCCCGGAGCCTTGCCGACCTTATTGCCCCTCCCCCCGGCGAAATCCCTCACCGCAGGGATTTGCCCCTGGGGCGGCCGTGGGTCGCCCCAGGGGCTACGTTGCCTTAGCGGATCAGGACCATCTTCTTGGTCGCGGTGAAGTCGCCGGCCTGCATGCGGTAGAAGTATACACCGGAGGGCAGGTCGGAAGCGTTGACCTGCACCGTGTATTCACCGGCCTGCTTGAACTCGTTCACCAGGGTCTTCACTTTCTGGCCGAGGGCGTTGTACAGCTCGATCTTCACCACTCCTGGCTTGGCGACGCTATAGGTCACCGTGGTCGCCGGGTTGAAGGGGTTCGGATAGTTCTGCGACAGGGAGAAGCTGGTGGGGACACCCTTCCCAACGTCACTCACCGCCGACACGTGGGTGGTGTCGCCAATCCAGGTGTACTCCCACTCACGCGGGTCCTGCCAACCGTGGTCGGTGTTGTACGGCGAGCGACCGAGGTTCCCCTCCCAGCCTTTGCCGTCGTTGTCGTGGAAGTACAGCTCCAGCGGGATCCTCATACCGCGCTGGGGGTGGAAACGCCGGTCATTGGCGTTGTAGGAAATGGCGAGGGTATCCAGGGAGATCTTCGCTTCGAACACATAGTCCGCACCGCCCAGATCGGTGAAGAAGTACCTGCCGTCACCCGGGGTCCCGAGGACGTAATGAGTGCCTTCTGCAAATAGCTCTCCCTGCACGAAGATCAGACTGTAGTCCGGCTGATCTCCGCGCTTGTAGGAGGCGTGCTTGGCCCCTCGGAGGTCGTACATGCCGATGAAGAACTGGAAGGCATCCTGCTCCCACCAGTTCCCGGGACCAAAGTGGTACACGTCGTCTACGATATCGCCGGCGACGTAGAGGTAGTTGTCGTCGATGGCGAGGTACACTGTGGCTTTCAGATCACTGCTATCATTGATGCTCCCCACGACGACATAGTCCGTCTCCGGCTTGAGGACAAACGGCCGGATCCCGCTCTGGTCCCATTCGCTCAGGTCGCCATCGGCCGCGAAATTGGCCGGCGGGTTCAAGGAGATCGTCGGGATGCCCTTCGCCACATTGGTGGTCGGTACGGAGGTTGCGCCAAAGGACTTGCTCACATTCCCGGCCTCGTCCGTACAGGTGACGGCGTAGTAGTACTGGACCTCCTTGTCCTTGAGCGGATAGTAGAGCCAGTGGACGGCGCTCCGGGTGTCCTCCGGGACATTGGCGGCCACCAAGTCCACATCCGGATCGTTCAGGTCGGTAATGGGCTTGGTGGAAGCGTAGACCGTGTACTTCTCACCCGACTCGCCCGGTACATCCTGCCAGAACACCAAGTTGTAGTACTCGGCCGCCATGGCCCCCACACCAGTGGGCGCCGCGGGCGGAATCACGTCGATCACCGGGCTATCCGTCCAAATGAAGTCAATCCAGACCACTTTGCCTGCCACACCTGTGCCGTTGGCCATGAACTGGAGGACCTTCACATTGGAGGGGTTGAAGTTCGAGGTCCCATCCTGGTATTCCAGCTCGCTGAGCTTGAAGGCGTAGTCGTGCCACTGCTCGTCGTCGATGGGCTGGAATACCTTACCCACCTTGGCCTGGCCATCTTCCAGCTGGACCCGCAGCGCGCCGACGCCAGGATCCGTCTTCATGCGGAATTTCAGGGTATCCGTTTCCCACACCGCCGACATGTCAAAGGGCGGATTGATATTCCATCCCGCGCCGGTCCAGCCATTGCCCCATTCGTTGCCCTGCGTCCACTTCAGGGCGTTGGTTTCGTTCGTCCCGGCCCCCTCAACCAGTTCCAGGGTCGACTGGCCCCAGGTGAACTGGGAAAGCCGGGTGGAGAGCGTCTTGCCATTGAAGAAGATGTAAGCCACGCGCTTCAGTCCGCGCAGCTCCATATGGTCCAGGACGATGGTCCCGAACACATGGTCCCCTTCTCCGCCGCCGCTCACAGAAAACTCAAAACCGAAGCCCTTGATGCGGTCGAGGTCCAGCTTGTTGTTGCCCCAGATTCCAGCCCATCCGGTGAGATTAAAGCCCTCGCCTCCCCACTCGTCCAGCTTCGGGTCCATTCGGGCGTCGACCATTAGCATCCGGATTTGGTGCCAACCAGGCGCATTATCCAGGACGTAGTGGAACGAGTACCACAGCTCGCCCTGATTGGCATTATAGGTGTTTGCTCCCGTCGCCGCATCGCTCACATCGTAGAATTGGATGCGCAGGTGAACGCGTCCTGGCTTCGACGCAGGCGCGATATTGTAGTACCAGATGGTGAGGGTGTCGTACATGGAGAAGTCGTAGGTCTTGGTGGAATCCGGGTGCCAGTGCTCGATCTTAGAGAATCCGCCCCAGCTCTCCATGTTGTGTACGGAATAGTCCAGCCGCATCGCCCCGGTCCCAACCTTCACCGGGTCCGTCACGTAGCTCACGTGAACGTACCCTTTGGAGGTGTCCGCGTGCTGGTTGATTACGTGGATCCAGTAGTTCGGATCCGTCGGGGCTTCGTCAAAGCTCTCCACCACCAGTTGCGCCGCTGCCCATGTCGGGAAAAGCAGGAGCATCGGCACGATCCACCACGGCTTTCTCATGGCTTCCACCTCCTCAAGATTGGCTCTCTTCCGTTCCCTCTTCTCCTCGGCCTCCAAAAGACGCAGCTCTCACCTCCCTTCCAGAGCGTTTATCTCGAAACCCGACCGAGTCCCCTCTGCTTGAGCCCCCTCGGTAACGACAGTCGCGACAAGTGGCCGTATACCACTGCTCCGGCGGCCGTAGCCGCCACAGAAATCGGCACAAAAAGGTGCCACTGGGTAAGTACGGGGGAGCTGAACACGGGTGTAGTCCCCAATCCGTACCGGGCAATCACATGGCTGCACCCCAGAAGGAGCCCAATCCCCAAGGCAAAGCGGCAGCCCCACACCGAGAGACCCGGTCGAAGAACCTCCGTCCAGCGGACCGCAGCCACAGGTGGTACGAGGACTGCCACCATCGAGGCCACCAGCCCCGCTGCCGCTCCGGGACGCTTAGCCGCCAGCTGCACAATTGGCAGCATTGCTACCAGTACAGCCAGGGCCGCCAGCTGCGCTCG
The DNA here is from genome assembly GCA_034506315.1 of candidate division KSB1 bacterium. GTDB lineage: Bacteria > Zhuqueibacterota > Zhuqueibacteria > Oleimicrobiales > Geothermoviventaceae > Zestofontihabitans. Next base: position 72,454 of record JAPDPT010000005.1, read on the forward strand.
CAGAGGCTCCGCCTGCCCTTCGGCCCCCTGCCCTGACCTGGCCCCGCCCGCCAGTTGGGCACCCGCAAACAGCATCGCCCGCAACGAAGCGCTCATCCCCGACAGGACGCCGCAGAGCGCCATCAGGACCACTGCGGCTCGCACCACTGCCGTAGCATCGGAAAACAACACCGGCCCGCCCTGCACAGCAACTGGCGTGATCCGCACGAGGGCTGGGCCCAGGACAATCACCAGAGCCAGCTGGGCACCGGAAAGCCGCAAGCCCCGACCCTGTACACGGACGCTTCCTGCCCGGAAAGCTCGGATGTAGGCATCGTCCGACCAGAACCAGACGCTTAGGAGAATGGCTGCCAGAAAGAAAAACAGTAGCCCAGATCCCTGGAGTGCGCTCACACTATCCGGCACTTCCATCCCTGCGCCGGGAAGCCGCGCTTGGGCTCCCAGAACACAGAGGGCTGCGACCGCCACCAAGAGAGCGTGCAGAAGGTCCACCCTCGCCGAAGCCGCCCTGCCCACGGGCAACGTCATTAGCCCCACTGTGACCACAAAAAGCACCGATGCCAGGGCAGGATGGAAACCCAGAGCCGCCGCCAGAAGGGATCCGCCGAGGACCGCGAACACCACAAACCGCCCCGCGGCCAGCAGGAGGGAGACTCCGTCCCGTAAGCCCAGGATCAAGGGGAAACTGGGGTTATGGCCTTGGTCCTGGAACTCGGCGAGAAGCGGTAGGAGTATGAGGGCGGAAGCCACTGAGGAGAGAAGCAGGATGGCAATCACCTGCCACCCCGTGACGGCCGCTCCGGCAAGAAGGAAAAGCGCTGGCGTACCGATGAGCGCCGGTAGAGCCAGCGTCGGCGCCTCCCACCGCCCAAGCAGACCTACCTCCTCAGGGTAGACCGTCGCACGCCTCCCGCGCGCTGGGTAGTAGGCGATGGTCAGCGCACCCAAAAGGTATCCGATTGTGACGGTTCGCTCGATCACCCGTCCCCTACCCGGGCGTTCCCACTCACGGCCTCGCAACCCTTACGAAGGGCAACAAATATGCCGCCCTTTCCGGAAGGCCTAAGTCCAGAATTTTCGAAACGACGAGCATCCCCGCCCGCCCCGCTCATTATCACGGTGATAATGACCCATTATCAGGCCGATAATACCCCACGCCAGGTCACCGGCCGACACCCAGCTCGAACTGGGCCGACAGCGGGCCCACAGAGACCCTGAAATCGCCAGGCTCAACGTTTGGACGGTTGTCCAGACCGATAAACGCCAGATCGTCCTTCGTCAGACGGAACAGGACTGTCTTCTCCTGACCTGGGGCCAGGCTCACCTTCTCGAAGCGCTTCAACTTCCGAACCGAAGGGGTAACGGAGGCGTAGAGGTCACTCACGTAAAGTTGCACTACTTCCGCTCCTTCCCGCGCGCCTACGTTCCGCACCTTGACCCGCACGGTGAGGGTGTCGTTTAGGGACATACGGCTCGGGAAGACTTCGAGGTCCGCAAATTCGAATCGGGTGTAGCTCAGACCATGGCCAAAGGGCCACTCCGGGTTGTAACGGTTGTACGGGCCGTTTTCTTCGCTGTACTTGTGATCGTAGAGGGTGAGGTCGTTTGGATGACGCGGGTAGGTGATGGGCAGCTTCCCGCTCGGATTCACGTCGCCGAAAAGGATGTCCGCTATGGCCTGGCCCCCTTCCAGGCCGGGAAGGTAGGCCATCAGGATCGCCCTCGCGCCGTCCACGATCCGGCGGATCACACGGGGTCTACCTTCCACAAGTACCACGACGACCGGCACACCGGTTCGCTCCAGCGCTTCCACCAGTCGGAGCTGCGCCTCGGGCAGGTTGAGATCGAGAATGTTGCCTGGGGTCTCGCAGTAAGGAGCCTCGCCCACACAGGCGATCACCACGTCCACTCCTGCTGCGGCCTTCACGGCCGCCTTTACGTCGATCTCGCGATCAAACGTGGCCCCCGGAACGTAACGCACCCTCCTTTCCCCCACTTTCTGCTGGATGGCCTCCAGGATGGTCAGCTTCTCCTGCGGGTAGAGGTCCTCGCGGTTCCCTTGCCAGGTGATCGTCCACCCGCCGTTCAGACAGCTCAGACAATTGGCCGCAGGACCGGTGACCAGTACGCGGGCCGTCTTCTTCAAGGGCAAAAAGTCCCCGGCGTTTTTGAGGAGCGTAATTGATTCTTGCGCTGCCTGAAGAGCTACTCTCCGGAACTCCCTATGGCCGATCTCTCCCCTGCGCGCCGCATCGGGATAGGGATTCTCGAAGAGCCCGAGCTCGAACTTGAGGCGCAAGATTCGCCGTACAGCTTCATCGATCCGCGCTTCCGGAACTTCGCCCTCGCGCGCGAGCTCCAGAAGCAGCTCGTAAAAACTGAAATCCTCCGGGACCATACTCATGTCCACTCCGGCCAGAACGGCCATTTTCACCGCCTCTTTCTGGGTGGACGCCACGTGGTCCCGGTAGTGCAGGTTGTTGATGTCCGCCCAATCGGAGACCAGCAGGCCATTGAATCCGAGCTCGCCCCGCAACAGATCGGTCAAGATGAACTTGTTGGCGTGCACCGGCCTCCCGTTGACCTCGCCGCTGTTGGCCATGACGGTGTGCACTCCTGCTTGGATCGCCGCCCGAAAGGTCGGCACGAAGTACTCCCGCAGCATGTTCTCGGGGATCCAGGCTGGGGTTCGGTCTTTGCCGGTAAGAGGGAAGCTGTAACCGAGATAGTGTTTCGCACAGCCTGCGACCCGGCCCGGCGCCGCCACGTAGTTGTCTTCCCCTTCGAGACCCTTCACGTAGGCCGCCCCCATGGTTGCGGCGAGGTAGGGATCTTCCCCGAAGGTCTCGAAGAGCCGAGGCCAGAGGGGCTGGCGTCCGATGTCCAGGACCGGTGAGAAGTTCCAGGGGATCCCGCAGGCTCGCACCTCAAAAGCCGTGATCTCTCCGTTCTTCCGCACGAGCTCCGGGTTCCAGGTGGCCGCCATCCCAAGGTTGTGCGGGAAAATTGTGGCGCCGACTGTGTAGTTTGCTCCGTGGACGGCATCGATCCCGTACAGGATGGGGATACCGAGCCTTGACTCCTTGGTGGCCACATCCTGAATCTGGGTGATGATGCGATGCCACTGATCCACCGTGTAGGCGGCGTTCACCACATTGAGGATCGAGCCCACATGGTAGTCCAGTATGGCCCTGCGCAGCTTCTGGGGGTCAAGTACATCGTCCGAAGAGTCCGCAGCGACCACCTGAAGGGTCACCTGCGTCATTTGTCCCACTTTCTCTTCCAGCGTCATCTGGCGCAGTAGATCATCCACCTTGCGCTCGATTTCCTCGCGGCTGGGACGATCGGACCCCACCGCCTGGCTTCCGAAAAGCAGGACCATACCCAGTGCGCAGATCCAAGCATTCTTCATCGCCATCCCCTTGCCTTTCAGCCCTACTTGAGCACAAGCCACTTCCTGACCTCCACGGAGCCTCCCAGTGCAGCCTTCAGCAGATACACCCCCGTCGGTAGCCGATCCGCGCCCTCTAGGACCTGGCCAAGAGCCAAACGGAGGCGACCGGCCTTGGCCCTGAGTGGGGCGGACTCCATCACTTTCCTGCCTCGGAGATCAAACACGGCAATCGCCACTTCCCCCTGATGTGGCACGGCAAGCTGCAGATAGCAATCGTCTGCCCTGCAAGCCGAAGGCCTCCAGGGGTTGGGATAGAGACTCTCAATGGCAAACCGTCGCGGGATTTGCTGCGGGGAGGATTCGTTCTCCGCACCAGAAGGGCCACGGTAGATCTTCAGGCCGTACCACACGGTGCGGTCTTTGGCCTGGTCCAGCTCGATCCGGAACCGACCGCCCACCACGGGCGCCCGCCACGAGCGCGCCAGCTCGGACTCGCCCTTGCGCGAGAGCGGGAAAATCCGCACGGAGTCCGCCGGAGTGGCAAGCTCCAGGACCACGCGCCGGGGCTCTACAAACGTGGGAGGCCTCCCCCATTGGTCATGGACCGTACGCACGCCATCCCAGATCATGCCGTCATTCTGCACCCGGGAGGCCAAGGCTACAAGTACGCGATTGGTCGAATCGAAGGGCAAGCTGTCCACACAAACAGCCGTCAGGGTCGTAAACCCGTCTGCGGACACCACCCTCCACGGACCGGTCTCCAAGCCTGCAAAGCGATCCAGCATCCCCGTGAAGGCCAAGAAGCGCGGACTAGCCACCCGCAGAAGGCCCAAGGGGTCCCACAGGATCTCTCCCGTATCCGAAAGGTACGGAGGACCGGACACGGCCGGAAGATGGCTCGCATCCAGGGGGGAGGGGCTCTGGAAGTCCACATTGCGCAGGCTATGGAGTAGGGCCAAACGCGGGTCCACAGGGGAGGGACCTTCCCATCCTCGGTAGCCCCGGCTTGGCTCCAGCAGCACATCCTCCCTATAGCTGTAGGCCAACGGAATCACCTGCCGCGCGGGCGCGACAAACCCCGCCCGGAGAGCGAGGGCGCAGGTGGGCATGTGAGCCATAATCGCTGTATTTCGGTGGTCGCTGAAAAAGCCGCGGACCAGATCGGTCTCCCAGTCGTCGCTGGTGCTCGCGTACTCGAAGAACATGAAGCCGTCCGCGTCGTGGAACGCCGAGTAGGCCGTGATGAAGACCACGCCCTCCGTCTGATAGCGATTGGGGAAGGGATGGTCGTATTCACTGACTGTGTAAGGCTTGCCGGCCCAGGCTCTCCCGGCAAACAGCCGGCCGATTGTGGCGCCATTCGTCTCGAGCACCATCGCCGTGTTGTTGATGAACCAATCCACGGGTGACCAGGGCTCTCCTGGAAACTGAGGGTGGTCCCAGTACGCATGGTTGTCCACGTAATCCGCCTGCGACTGCACGTAGAGGTCCACCAACCCGAAGTTCCAGTTCGTGCGCACGATCGGCACCTTGACGCCGACCTCCGTTCGGAGGTAATTCTCCATGTCCGAGAAGAAACTCTCCTGGAGGCGGATGTAGAATTCCGTCTGGTCGGCTACCCGCGCGTCGCTGTAGGAGGGGCAGGCAGAGAAGGGGATGCGCCGCACCGTGCCTGCTTCGAGGCGCTCATCCTCAGCAAGACCATAGCGAAGGCCTTCGTAGAGGTGCAGATCGTCAAACCAGTACGTACCTCGGGAGGCCCCCAGGAAAAAGCTCACCCGGAGATTGGTGTACTCCTGATCGGGCCTCCAGCTCATCGAAAAGGTCTGCCAATTGGGTTCGAGACGGAAACGACCGTAGGCGTACGTCGTCCAGGGGTCCGCGTTTTTCATGATGACCACGGTGATGTCGCGGGGCGCGTCGGCTCGAGCCAGGAACTGCAGGACGTAGACGGAGTCCCTGTGCACGGCCAGACCGGCCTGCTGCCATTGCACGTGCCAGTCCACGCCGTCTGTGGCCGTTACCACGACCCGTGCCGAGAGCCTTCCTTCCGCGGGGTCGGATGTGTCCACTGCCTGGTTGGCGGCTGCTGGGGAATGCACTTCGAGTCTCCAATTGCGAAGCGCCGGATCGCTATCGATCGTTCCGCCCTTCAGGAGATCGCGAGCAGCTCGCAGCTCGGCACCCCCCCACGCAAGACGCAGGTTCTCGGTGCTCCCGTACTTGTCCCTTAGAAACTGGCACCAAAGGCTGTCCAGAAGCCGGGCGTGGTAGTAGGTCAAGTTACCCCCCTCTCGAATGGGGGCCAGCAGGTCCTGACGCCACATGTAGTAGAGCGAGTTCTCGTTGGTGATCTCCACCATGGCCATCACCGGGTCGTCCTTCAGCGGGAGACGGGTGTAAGGGTTCACGTGGGTCAGGAGCTGGCGCGCGTATTCCTTCTGAAGCTCGATCAGACGGCGATCGAAGAGGCTAACCCCCTTGGCGAAATCGCGCAACGAATCAGCGTAGGGAACGCCGTCCTCCCTCCGGAAGGTACGGCTCACGTGAAGATTGACGTTGACGCGAATGCCATTGCGCTTCAGGTGAGCGATCAGATACTCCAGCCTGTCCAGCGTGACCGGGTTCAGGTGTCGTGTGTCAGAGCCCTGCTGAAACAGACTGCCCGGGCTCCACGGATTGTCCATGTGGTGCAGGCGGACCAGATTGAAACCCATCTTTCGCAGCCGGGCCGCAATCCAGGGGGCCTTCGACTTGACCGGGAAGCAGCCATCGGCCACCAGATTCGTGCCGAAGAAGCGGAGCCGCTTGCCGCCTGCGGCGAAGTGGCCCTCCCCGTTGATGGTGACGAATTCGCCTGGACGGACAGCCTCGCTAAACGAGGGCCAACACTCCTGGAACGAACTGTCCTCGGGCGGAAGGTAGAACGAGAATCCCCCGGTGAACTCCTGAGGAAAGGCCAGCCCCACCGCAACGAACAGCCCCGTTACCGCGATGGTAACCGCTCTGGTCATAGCTCCTGCCCTATCTGACAAGCACGAGCTTCACACTCCGCACGTACTCCTCCGAGCCGCGCGCCGCCCTGATCCTGCACACGTAGACTCCCGAGGGGAGCCCGCGCGGGGACCACCGGGCCAGGTGCCACCCTGCTGCCTGGGGACCGTCGAAAAGTCGCTCCACCTCGCGTCCCCGCGAGTCGAACACCTGGACGGTAACCCGGGCTGGCCACGGGAGCCGATACCGCAGCGCCGTCGCTTCATTAAAGGGGTTCGGACAACCGGGTAGCAGAGTGAAATGGCCCGGGGCAACGCTGGCCTCCGGAGGAGATTCTGTGCCGCTTGTTCCAGCGAACGGGTCTTTGATTTCCAGGAGAAGCTCCCAGATGGCCCGGGGTCGCTGATACTGGGGAGCGCGGTACCTCCGGGGATCGCTGAAATGCCATGCTTCTGGGGTGTTGAAAAAGTAAGCGGTCTCCTCATTGACCCAGGTCTGGTAGTACACGCCGTAGGCGGTCTGCAGAGCCCGCTGACACAGGAGCTCGTCGCCCAGTTCCTTGCCCCAGTGGTACATCATGGCCGCGACGAAGTAGCTGCTGCCCGTCCACACCTCATCTGCCTGGCCATTGCCCACGGCGGTGCCATCGGGCCTGCGGCCGTTCACGGCGCCCATGTCCCCCACCCCGTCACCCGTGAAGTCGCGGAGCGGAGCCACGCACAGCTCGAAAACCTTGTGGAGATGGGAGGCCATGCGCTCCGGAGGCAAGATCGGGGGCAAACCGTTCGTCTCGCAGTACCGGCTGCCGTTGAGCCCATCGGCCATGATTACGTCCGAGGTCTGATCCAGACGATAGTAGCCCCCTCCTTCCACCCAGAGAATCGCGTTCGCGGCTACTCGGGCGAGGGAAAGTCGGCGGCGCACATCGTTCAGAAGCACGCCGTCTCCTTTTTCCTCGGCCAGCTGCTCCAGTGCCTCCAGCGCTCCGATCCACAATCCGCTGGCCAAGAGATTGTCTCCGTGAAATCCCCAGGCATCGTAGGTCGTGTTGCCAACATCGGGCAGGCCGTTGCCATTGGTGTCCTTGGTTTTCATGTACGCGAAGGTTTTCTTGCACGCCGGCCAGACGAAGTCGAGGAACGCGCGATCGCGTGTCGTACGGTAGTAGGCGTAGACCTGCTGGATGAACTTGCTGGGCATATCCTGCCAGTCGCCGCCGTAGCCGCTGAACCGGAAGAACGGGTCCTGGCTTGGCATTCCGGCGTCGTGAGGAGCTTTCCCGTCCGGATCGTTGGCGATGTAGTCCGCGAACCAGCGCAGCACATCCCTTTCAATCTCCGGCCAAAGCACTAAGTAATGGCGGCACTCGTAGTGCCGGACGTCGAAGGTTTCGCAGAAGGGGTAGGCCTGGCACTCCATGGAGAAGTACTTGTGGTCGGAGGGCGGAAGCGTGCCGTAGGAGGACTCCTCCGGCTTCGTGAGGCAACCGTTTTCCCAGAACACGCCGCCGAAGGTATCGTAGTAGAGTTCGTTCAGGGCAGCCTGCTTGAGCCAGTCGGGGTAACACGGTTCGGACAGGATCCTGTCCTGCCAGGCGTCCACCATCGCCTCCCAGTTGGTGTAGTTTCTCAGAGCTTCGGAGGCGATGTCGAAGGAGTTGTCGGCCTGGGTGTCAAAGTACTCTGTATAGCGGCGGTACCACTGGGTGCCCGCTCCGAATTCCACGATCGGGAAATCCCATGCCAGAGCAAAGGGCACACTCCATACCTCTCCCGGAGCCAGGCGTTTCCGAACGGCAATCGCCGCTGCTTCGGCGTCCGGATGGAGGCTGCGATTGCTGAGGAGCCCGTCGTCCCCGAAGTCGGTGTAGAAATCCGCGCCGTCGCCTCGTCCGTTCCAGGAGGTGCAGTAGCTCACCTCCTCCTCGGGGCTGAGGCGGCGGGTGGCAATGCACCACTCCGTCCCCTCCGTGGCGCGGCGGTTGGACGGACTGGTCGCGTCGAGGATCACTCCGAGGATATCGCCCTCCGTCCGCAGCACAGATCGCTTTCCGTAGCGTGGCCAATCCCCGTAGTCTGCATTGGGAAACGTAAGGGCAAAGGCTACCCGAACCGTCTCGGTCGTCGCGTTGCGCACCACCGCTTCGAACACAGCCACCGGGAAGCTGCTCTCCCGGTAATTGTGAGGAATCACGGGCGTGAAGTGCCGCAGCGCCACCTCCACAGGCAGACCGTGGTACAGGAACCAGGCTTTGGGGTAGAGGGCAGCGTATATCCCTTCGCCGGGAAGTAGGCGTCGCCAGGCAGGCAGGACATCCTCCGTGGCCAGGGTCGCCACCTGCGGCGCCTGGTGCCCCTGTTGGATCCACAAGTGGAATGCCCCGGCCGAGAGGAATTTCTCTTCGTGCAGCCCGGTCCGGAATTCCCACGGACCGAAGGTGCCGCACAGGTTGAACATGAAGTTGCCAGCCCCGATCCCACCCAGGGGGACTCCCCGTTTCGCATGGCCCGTAGCCCCGACCGGGTAATCTCCGATGGGCCGCGTCCAGGCAACCTCCGGGATCCTGGCCAGCTGCTCGGAAGGACGGCTGGCGATCACGGTTACCGGCTCGCTCCACGGACTGGCGTTGCCGAACACGTCCAGAGCGCGCACGCGGTAGCGGTAGGTTCGACCAACGACCACGGCGCTGTCCGCTGCGCGCACAATCGCACTAACGCCTTTGATGATCTCTGGACCAAGCGCCTCCCACGCGCCTTCTTCCCCCACAGCTCGCTGGAGCTGGTAGCCGTCGAGGTCGGGCTCTCGATTGCGTTTCCAAGAAAGCCAAATCCTGCCCTGCCAGAAGGAGCCACGCAGCCCTTCTGGGACCGAGGGAGGCTGGTCGTCGGGCACGGCAGGAACGATGGCGATGGCTGCGAACTTGGCATAGTCCACCTTGACCTCGGGGACGGTGATGTCGATGCGGCCGTCGCGGACCCGCACAAAGACGGAGGTGTCTAACGCGGCATCGTGTCCAACCTGGGAGAAGATGTCGAAGTCATCCAGGAAGAGCAGCCCGTTGACGGCGACATCGAAGACCCGACGACCCGGTGCTGTCCAGTAGAGCTCGCAGAACTTGAACAGGATCCGGTACACCCCATTGTCCAGCCCCTCGTACCGGTAATGGAGATCCGGCCCGTAGCGTTCGGTACGATAGAGCTCGTCGTCGAGGGTACCGGAGATTTCGTCCGCCGTAGTCGCCGTGCCGACGCCTGCGCTCAGATAGCCCCAGCTTCCGGGGCGAAAGGCCCGATCGGCCTCCCACAGTTGACCTGCTCGGTCCCGGTAAGCCACGGCCGTCCCGCAGCGGTGTCGGATCTCGACCGCCCACCCCGTGCTCATGGTCCACGCGACTACGAAGACGGCAACCCACCGGGCAGCTGTTGACCAACGGACTCTACCCGACACCCCGCGCATCGGTCGTTAGGCTCCTATCGGAAGGCCTTAATGGACAACGGTGAGCTTTTGCACAAGCTTGCGGCCACCGCTCTCCAGCACACAGACGTACACGCCACTGGGGACGCGCTGGAACTCCGCATTCCGACCGTCCCAGGTTACGTTCCGCAGCCCTGCTCTGACCTCCCCCGAGTGTACGGTGGCCACCAGTCCCCCCATCGAGTCGAAGATCTGCACACGCAGTGGCATCTCCTCATTGGAGAGAACCGGTATGGCCAGGCGCTCTCCCACCGGATTGGGGTGAGGCCGTCCGATCCAGAGCCCGCTCCTCAGCTCCTGGAACATGCCCATCTGCTTCACGCTGGCCCCAGCGATCCGGAAATCAACCAAGTTCAGGTTGAAACCGCCGGTGGGGAAGAGGAGCTTCAGCACGTGCCGGCCGGAAGGCAACGTCACCGTGGGGCCGTCAATGTACTGCCAATTTTTCCAGCCGCCCGTGGAGGGAATGGCTATGGGGCCAGCCAGAGGCGAATCGTCCAGGAAGAGCTGGACGCTGCCCGTCGCCTGAGGGGAGGCCACGCGTAATCGGACCGTGTACGTTCCTTCCACGTCCACCTGGACGGTGAACTTGAGCCATTCGCCTGCCTCGATCCAGCCGACGCTGTAGCCGTTTCCCTCTGTGTCTCCACTGGCCTCGATATCGACCCCGTCGTTGCGAAAGACGGAGCCTCGGTTCCATTGCTCGCCGCTTGTGAGGCCTTTGGTCTTCCAGTAATCTGTGTCGTGATAGGCCACGCCCTCGTTGCCCATGTCGTACTCAACCGCCAGCAGCCGGCCCGGAAGCCGGTGCTCCGAGTAGGGAACCGGTTCGGTTGTGAACCCGGGTCGGAGGAGGGCGTCCACCACATCTGGGTGGTACACGCAGTTCTCGAGCTTCAGCTGCTCCGCCATCCCGAACAAGGCGCGACGGGCCAGCTCGGCATCGGGCCGGGCGGCTCTCCCATTCCAGTAATCGAGCACCCGCTGGTACTCGGCGGTGATGGGGGCCGAGAACGGGCTGGTGAGGGTCTGGAACTTCTTATGGGTCCACCAGCACCAGCCGATTTTGTTCTGTTCCATGAGCCGGATGCAGGTGCCGAACCAGGGGTTGGAGTTCTCTCCGGACTCGCCAAGCCAGAGGGGAGTGTGGTAACGCCTTCGGATGTCAAGCAGGTACTGGATGGTCGGCAGGGTCGGCTCGTTCCAGTACTTGTGGAAGCTGTAGCAGAGATTGACGTCGAAGGGGGGCGTGAGATTGCTGAAATCTGTGGCGTACCAGTTCCCTTCGATGAAGACCATGTGGTTGGGGTCCACTTCGCGGATCGCCTGCGTGATCCGCATGTACAGAAGACGAAGCTCGGTGGTGCTGTGGCCCGAAGGAAGCACAGGCTCATTGAGGAGGTCATAGCCTCCGATCCACTCCTCCTGCGCGTACCTCTCGGCGATACGGCGCCAGATGTCCACCACCCGATCCTGATTCGAGGGGTCGGTCCAGAGGCGGGCCTCGATCCCGTCCGAATCGCTATGGTTCTCTTTGTTCTGCCCACCGGGGGCGCAATGCATATCCAAGATCAGGTAGAGGTGATACTTCCTGCACCACTCCACCACCCGGTCGAGGAGCTGGAATCCCTCCTCTAAGTACACACCGGGCTGGTCGGGCGGTGTGAGAAGCGCGTAATGAAAGGGCAGCCTGATGGAGTTGAACCCCCACTGGGCAATCCGCGCCACATCCTCCTCCGCCACGTAGTGGGCGCGGTATTGCTGGAAGAACTCATCGGTCAACTGGGGACCCAGCAGGTCGGCGATGAGATTGCGAATGGACGTCGGGGAGCCGAATCCGGGCACTCTCAGCATGTAGCCCTCGGGAACCAACCAGCCGCCAAGTCCCAGGCCCCGTAGGATGACCTCCTCCCCGGTACGGGTGTCGATGATGCGCTCGCCTTGGGCCTTCAGAAAGGCGAGAGAAGGCACCGGGAGGAGACCGCACAGCAAGACCCCCGTCAGCGCACTCCAAAGTCGCGCATTCGGCTTCACGCTCCCACCTCCTCGCCTTGTTACCTTGGGTGATGTGAACAAAATCCAGGCCGGACTGCGGACGGAAAACGGTGCCTTGAATTGCAACGACTTAACGGGCCGGCGCACACGGAGGCCGGCCCCGGCAATTATCGCCATGATAATGGGACGTTATTGTTCTGATAACGCCACGAGGGAGGAGTCTCGTCGCCCCTGAGCCCAAGGGGACAAAGGATGCGCGGTGTCACTTGGACAGCCGTGCGTGAAGGGGTTCTCTTGCAGCGCTCCGGGGAGACCCGTCCGCGATGAGGGGCAAGACGCAGCTTGCGCGGAACCTCCCCCCACTCCGGCCGGGAGCTGGTAGCCAGAGGGTCCCGTTACTTGAGCCCGAGATCGCGGCACATCCGATGGAAGTTCGGTGGTGCCAGACCGAGCATCCGGGCGGCTTCTGCATCGGAGGAGCAGATCTTTCGCACGTAGCGGAAGTACTCCTCGCGGAAGCGCCTCTCCATTTCGCGCCAGGGGAGAATCTTCCCGTCGCCCGCGCGCCGTAACCAGTCCTCGATCTCCACCTCTTTGCGAAGCCGGATCTGGAAACCAAGAGCCTCCTCTACGTCCTCCCGGTCCAGACGCGGCTTCCCGGTCAGGAGAAGCCGCTGTATCACGTTCTGCAACTGGCGCACGTTCCCAGGCCAGGGATAGCCCAGCAGGACTTCCATGGCTGCCGGGCTCAGCTCCGGCGGGAGGCGGCCCATCTCGTCGCTATACCGCTTGAAATAGTGATCTGCCAAGAGGGGGATGTCCTCCCTTCGTTCGGCAAGGGGGGGCACGTAGATCGTCAGGACATTGAGGCGGTAGTACAGGTCCTCCCGGAAACGCCCTTCGCTGACCTCGCGCTCCAGATCTCGATTGGTGGCCGCGATCACCCGCACGTCAACTTTCACGCGCCGCGTTCGTCCGATCTTGTCGATCTCCCCCTCTTGGATCACACGCAGCAGCGTGGACTGGGTGCTGAGGGGCAGCTCCGTGATCTCGTCCAGAAAAACGGTGCCCCGATCGGCCAGCTCGAAAAGGCCAGGCTTGTTGGCTTCCGCCCCCGTAAAGGCGCCCTTCTCGTACCCGAAGAGCTCACTTTCGATGAGGTTCTCCGGCAAGCTCCCGCAGTTTATGGGGAGGAAGTTTTCGAAACGGCGGCGACTGAGGTAATGGATATGAGTCGCCACCAGCTCCTTACCGGTACCGGAGGCGCCTCGGATCAATACCGTACTGTCGGTTTCAGCACACTGGCGGATCTGCTCGCGCAGGCGCTGAATGGCCGGCGATTGTCCCACAATGACCCGTTGGGCCAGGATATCCTCGATGCTCTTCTCCAGGCGAGCCGCGGAACGCCGCTTCTCCAGTTCCAGGCGCCTCTTCTCATAGGCATTGAAGATGCTCAGAATAAAGTCCGTGGGCTGGTAAATGAAGTCGTCGATGTCGGCGGGGTACTTGGTGCAGTACCAGGTGGCCCCGGCTTCCAGGAGGCGATTGGCGAATTCGTAGTCGGTCATGTTGATGGTCATCTTGGTCACCACGATGATCTGGAGCGCCGGGTCAATCTCTTTGATGCGGCGGATGAGCGGCTCTCCCATGAGGCCGCCCGCGATCTGGAAGTCCATGATCACCACGTCGTACGAGCTCGGCGACTTGGCCAATTGCTCCAATGCCAGCCGCCCGTTAGCGAACACGTCCACGATCTTGATCCGGTCTGCGAAGGGTTCGAGCGTACGTCGGATGCGGCGCACGTCGAACTCCTCGTCCTCGATCAACATGACCCGGATCGTATGGCCCTTGCCCATGGGCTCAGCTCCTGCTCTCATTGGGGATGGTGATCACAAACTGGCAGCCGCGGGAGAGGTTCTCGGCGTCGATCCTCCACCCGCAGCGCTGCGTGGCAATCTCGTAGGCGATGTAGCAGCCATAGCCGCTCTGATGGGCTGTGGTCTTGGTCGACACGTTCTCCAGGAACAGCCGTTTCACCCCATTTTCCTCCAGAAGAAGATCCGGACGGATCCCCACCCCGTTGTCCCCGATGTAAACCTTGGACTCGCCTTTTTCCGGATCGTATACGGTCCGAATGTGTACGGTGACCTGCCCATCGCCGGCGTGGTCCAGGCTATTCTGGATCAGCGGCTCAAAAACCTCCCACACGACGAACTCATTGACGTGGACCACAGGCAGATTCGGGTCCAGGTCCAGCTGGAACTGGTAGTCGCCAAGCGGGGCCGAGACGCGGCGGAAGATGTTGTCCACCAGGAACTGCAAGAGCTCGTTGATGTCCGTTCGGAACATCGGCCCTCGGATGGCCTGAATTGGCGGGTCGTAGGTCTTCATGTCGTAGATCACGCGGGAGATGAAATTAGCGTACTTGGACACGCGGTACTTGACCTCCTGGATGTTCTCCACGGACAGGCGCCGGAGATCTTCTTTGATGAAGCCCATGATCTTCTCGGCTTTGTGGTGGGTGTGGTAGATCCGCTTGGCGAAGAGGGCTTCCTTTTGGTGGTGAATTCGTTCCCGCAGTTGGCGCTCGCGTTCCTCGAAAAGCTGGCGCTGGGCCTCATCCCTCTCCTTGACCGTGTAGGACGAGATGTAGAACATGGCAAGCAGGCCAAAGAAAATGAGGCCGGTGAAGATGAGGCTGCTTTCGTTGTAGCTGGAGACGATGCCGCTGGTTACGATCCCGAAGTCCGGGGCGTACTTCATGTAAAGGGCACCCATCAGCTCGCCCTTCGGGACGAAGGGGACGAAAACGTGGAACGTCCGCGGCGGTTCGACGAGGCTCCGGATCTGCTCCTGGGAGATGATTTCATCGAAATGCTCACGGTAGAGCTGGAGGGCGCGCGCGTAGGTCGTGTCGTTATCCGCCGGGGGCTCCATTCCCCAGAAAAGGGTTGCGAACAGCTGCTGCCCGTTGTCCACCGGATGGGCGTTGGCGCCATCGCCCAGAAGCAGGCAGACCTGCTGCACATGGTGCTGGAGCAGCTGCTCGCTCAGAATGATATTGAAAGCCTGGATGATCTTCTTCGCTTCGTCGTCGCTGACGAAAGGACGGCTCTCAAGGCTCGTCTCCAGAAGCAACTCAAGGGAAGTTGCGGTGAGATTCGCCAGCTTCTCCGCGAAATCGCGTTGGTACCACTCCTGTGTGTTCACGAGAAACTTCTGCAGGGAGACCTTATGGATAAACGACACTAACACCTGGAAGAAGACGAGCACCGAGAGGAGCACCATCAGGTGTTTCAGCTCGAAGTGATAGGGCCTCACCTTATCCATTAACTTCTGCACGTACCTCATGGCGGACCCTTCCTACTTGAGTACAAACTGGTTGGAAAAAATGGCGGCCTGCGCCTTTTCCAAAGCCTCTGCCACCGACATTTCCCCCCGAATGGCCAGGTTTGCGTAATAGGAGAGGATATCCGACACCTGCGTGTAGCGCTCAATGTAGGGGCGGTGCACGCCGTGCTCCATCAGCCTTCGGTACAGGGATAGATCTGGGTGCGCCGCGAGGAACGAGGTGTCTGCGTAGATGGACTGCAAGACGGGGATGTACCCGGAGGTTTCGTAGAGGATCTTCTGGTTCTGCTCTTCAAGGAGGAAACGCACAAAAGTCAGGGCAGCCCTCCCGTTGCGGGAGAATCGCGAGATCATCAGGTTCCATCCGCCGAACACGAAGGCGGGCCGCCCCCCGGCAAAGTGCGGAAGCGGCGCCAGACCGAAGTTCGACAAGGGAGCGGTCCTTTCAATCTGTTCCCGGTAGTGGAGGAGAAACCCTGGCCAGCCGCGGAAGAAGATCGCGTTGTGATCCAAGGCGTACATGTAGCTCAGGATCTCGTCGAAGAAGACCACCTTGGGCGGCGTGGCGCGGTAGCGATGGACCAGGTCGGCGAGGAGCTGCAGGCTGCGCCGGGCCGCGGGCGTATTGACCCGAATCCTCCCCTCGGCATCCACGAGGGAATCCCCCAGGCTCATCACTCCCTCCACGAAACTGCAGATGAGCCCCTCGTAGTTGTCCGCCGCGAAGAGGTAGTACGGGCTCGTCTTGGGGCTCCAGCGCTCGAACGCGGCTAAGAATTCTTCCCAGGAGATCGAGCGCTGGACCTTCTCCTGGAGCGCCGGCCAGTCCGGAAGTTGTTGCAGGAGGTCCTTGCGGTAGTACATCAGGCCGATGTCCAGGTAGAGGGGCACGGCCATCAGCCTTCCCTGGTAGTAGCAGGAGGTCAAAGCATAGGGCAGAAGGCGCGCGCGATCTGCGTGCGTGAAGTAGGCGTCGAGCGGCTCCCCCCACTTGGCGAAGCGCGGTACCCAGATGACGTCCACCGAAAACACGTCGATGCGGTCGCTCTTGCTGCGAAGGGCCCGTGCCAGAAGCTCCTTGCGTTCGTTGGTGCTGAAGCGGGTGAAGGGCAAATGGACCGTAATGACCTGGTAACGATTGCGGTAGCGTTCGTTGAAGCGCCGCACAATCTCCTGGTGGGCAGGGGAAATGTTGTCTGCGTAGTAGATTTTCACCACAGGCGGGCGCGCCGGTGAGGTCAGAATCGCCGGACCGACGATAATGGCCAAGATCGCCACCCCAATCACCGCAAACGTGACCCCCCAGAGCACGCGGCGCCCAAACTTCTCCTCCTGTTGCTCTTCCATGGGCAAGAGCTCACCTCCTGCGGAAAATCTGAACGTGGTCGTACAGAGCCTGGGCTGGGAGGTTGCTGTCGTCTCTGGGCCCCGCCCAGGCCACCGATTCCGAATACCAGAGGTTCATCATCACCTGCATCCGCAGATCGGGCACGTGCGTCGTGTCCGCCACCTGATGGATCAGCTTTCCGTCGGCGTACCAGCGTACCACCCCCTCCTCCCATTCGATCGAATACTCGTGAAAGTCGGCCGCGGCATCGAACGGCAGAGCGATGACCTTGGGCCATTGGTGCCCGGCGTCCCCCGCATTGTTCGCAGCGCCCTCAGGCCCCGGATTGTAGTAGATATTCAGGTGGATCTTGCGTGTATCCTTGCCCAGGAACTCGATGTCGATTTCCTGCCAGGGATTGTACCGGTAGAGGAAAAACGAGCTAACGATCCCGCTCCCCCGCGCAGCCTTCATCCGCACAGAAAACCTACCGTACAGGTATGAGGAACGCGTCCGAAGCTCCCCGCCGGTGTAGTTCCGGTCCAGGTAGAACTCGGGTCGGAGCGTGAGGACGAGTTTACCGTCCTGCACTGTGACGTTCTCCGGCTTGAAACGGGCCGCGTTGTACGGGAAGGTGTGAGTGGCTTTCTCCCAGCGCGTTTCGTTGAGCGTGTCGAAGGGCTCGTCGAGGATGAGTTTCCAGGGCGATGGCTCAGGTGCAGTGGACGATTTCGAACATCCCCACGCAAACAAGACCCACGTGATCCAAAGGACCGGCCCCACGCGCTTGCCCATCGTTTACCTCCCGCCGGATTTCCGTTCGAAAGATAGTCAAGGAGCCAGCGGAAGGCAAACGGAAAACCTCCCGTTCGGATCGGAGCCCTTCGGGACAGGTTGCGAGTCTACTCGGAGAGCCCGAGCATCGTCGGGGTCTTGTCCCCGGCACAGCTCAGATGAAACGTTCTCGCTTCTGCAGGTTTCGGAGGCCAAAGAGGATCGCGAGGAGCGAGGCGGCCGTAAGGTACAGGCGGTTCTGGGCCACAAGGCTCGCCCACACCACCTCGTTCAAGCCGGAGGGGATCTGGTACGGATTCAGGAACACATTCCACTTGCTCGCCGCCAGAGGCTCGGCGGCGAGGAAGCAGCCAATGCCCAGGGCAACCATGACCACCGCGGTTCCACTGCCACTGCGGAGCACCGTTGAAAGCATGAAGGCCAGGCTCCCCCAGAAGACCACGGGGAACATCACCTGCACTGCCATCGGCAGCACGGCCACGGGCATCACCGTGAGCGAGGCCAGCGCCCCCAGGGCCAGGAGGGTAGCCAGCGCCAGGACAAACATCATCACCAGACGGACGAGCCACACCTTGTACCGGTAGTCCGGGATCCCGAAAAGGATCTCGATCATTCGCACGTCGACGTCGCTCTGCAAGCCAAACGTCGACGGATAGAAGACCACCAGCAGCCCAGGAAAGAGCAGGTAGTAATACACCAGCCCGGGGCTCGGGGCAGCATCGGAGAACACAAAGATCCCATTGAGCAAGAGGAAGAACGCGACCGCCGCCAGGAAAAACAGCGGGAACTTGTTCCCGAAGATGATCTTCAGGTTGTAGCGGGCCATCCGGCTCACCAGGTCCGCATGGCTTGCCCAGCGACGGACAGCCATCCTTCTCACCGTACTCATGAATCCCCTTTGCGCTTCCCTTGGCTCAGGAGCCAGAGATAGGCGTCCTCCAGCGTCGGCCTTACGGGCACGGCTTCCGGAGCGGGTTGGATCTCGGATAGGCACCGGACCCGGATCCGATCCCGATCCCTCATATGGTGGACGATAAGCAGGCGTTGGCGAAGGGAATCGAGCTCTTCCGGGGCCGCGTACAGTTGCCACACACGCCCCTCCGCTTGGCGCGCCATGTCGCCAGGGGTTCCCGTGTAGATCAGCCGTCCGCCATTCAGCACTACGACCTGATTGCAGGAGCTGGAGATATCCTCGATGATGTGCGTGGAGAACAGCACGATACGGTTGCGGCTGAGTTCGACGAGCAAGTTCCGGAATCGAATGCGTTCGCGCGGATCCAGCCCCGCTGTAGGTTCGTCCACCACCAGAATGCGTGGCAGATGGAGGAGGGTCTGGGCGATGCCTATCCGCTGCTTCATCCCGCCGGAAAAGGAGCCGATGCGCTCGTGTTTGTGCTCCTCCATGTGCACAGCGCGCAGAACCTCGTCGATCCGCTTCTCCCGCTCCTCCCGATCCACCAGTCCCTTGAGGATCGCCTGATAGCTCAGGAACTCGTACGCGGTCATGTTTTCGTACACGCCGAATTCCTGTGGGAGATAGCCGATCAATGCCTGTAGCTCTTCCCGGCGCTCCTGGGTATCCACGCC
This sequence comes from candidate division KSB1 bacterium, assembly GCA_034506315.1. GTDB lineage: Bacteria > Zhuqueibacterota > Zhuqueibacteria > Oleimicrobiales > Geothermoviventaceae > Zestofontihabitans. The sequence continues at coordinate 91,371 of JAPDPT010000005.1, forward strand.
GTTGATCCACACTTTGCCGTAGCTCTGTTCGAGGATCCCGCAGATGATCCGCATCAGCGTGGTCTTGCCTGCACCATTGGGCCCCACCAGACCAATCATGCCCTCACCTATCTCCAGGGAGACCCGGTCCAGAGCCTTAAACGGTCGTTTCCGGCGCCCCAGAATGGGGATGGACATCACGAGGCGGTAAAGGCCCTTCCGGAAACCCGCAAACCTGCCCTGGATCCGGGCAAGGCTCACCTCCTGGGCGTAAAGTCGCGCCGAGGCCTGATGGATCGCCAGGGCCAGATACCACACGAGGCCGGCAAAAAGCACCACCAGGGGTTGCCGCCAACGGAAGAAAAAGAACGTCAGGTTCAAGAAGGGGAAGCCCCAGAGAAAGACGGGGCGAAAGATCCTGCCCGCACCTGCCGCCCACCGACCACCACCCCTCTCGGCCGAAAGACGGACCAGGGGCTCCACTTCACGCCACAGGTGCAGGACGTAGAAGAAAACCGCCTGCGCCAGGAGAAGCTGCCAGATTCGAGAGCGCAGGTAGAAGTACACGAAGTACACCAGGAAGCCGAGCAGAGGCAGTTTCCAGATCCAGGTCTCCAGATCGCGCCACCGCTGAGCAACCCGACAGTCGCGCTGGCTCAAGCGCTGGCCCTTTTTCCACTCGCGGACAAAGCGAGAATCCCAGTCGTAGATCTTGACCAGGTTACGCACTCGAATGCGCAGGCTCTGGCCCTCCTCGAGCACGGATCGGTCGGCCCGCCGCAAGCTGGTCAGCCCAAAGTAGGTCAAAGCGGGAATTCCCAGCGCCAGCAGGACCAGGTCGGCCAGTCTCCAGACCGTCGTGTGGACGTGCGCGTAGATCTGCCAGGCGCCCATTGCAAAGGCGCCGTACTGCAGAGCCTTGAGCCGCCAGTCCAGACCCCGGAACCACTGCAAGGCCGTTTCCAGGCCGGTGTAAACCGTCGGGATGAAGACCAGGGTGAACAGCGTGCTCACTGCCAGGCCCCCGATTACGGTGATGGCAAAAGGGGCCCCGATCTGCGCCACGTACTCCACCTGCCCCATCGCTAGGGGTAGCATGGCGATCATCGTCGTGATGGCCGTGATCAGAATGGGACGCACACGCGCTTGCCCCGCCACCATCAGGGCACGAGATCGACGGAATCCCCGCTGCCGCAGGATGCGAGTGAAATCGATCAGGATGATGCCGTTGTTTACCACTACCCCGATCAGGATCAGAAAGCCCGTCAGCGTGTTCGCATTGAACAAAGAATTCTTGGTGAGGATCAGGGCCCAGAGGGAACCCGTAGCTGCCAAGGGGATGGTGAACATCATCACCAGGGGGGTCACGGCAGATTCAAACACGGACGCCAGGATCATGTAGATCAGAATGAGGGCGGCCGCGGTCAGGAAATAGAACTCGCCGAGCTCGGTCTCCTGATGGATGATCTGCACCGCAATTCCAGCAGGGAAAGACAAGCTGCCAAGGACTCGATCCACCTCGGCCCTGGCGGACTCCAGCAACGGCTTGGAGCTGTTCACATCCGGGAGAAATTGGTACACCACCTCGATCTGCTTTTCCTGATTCAGCCTGCGGATGCTGCCCCGCCCGCTGGCAAGGACGATGCGGCTGAGCTCCTCCAGGGTCAGGAAGGCCTCGTCGCCAGCGCCCACGACGAGGCTACGCAGGTCGTCCAGAGAGCGTTCAGTGACTCTCTCCTCCCCTCTCTCCTGGACCCGGATGGTGATGTCGTATTCCTCCGTCCCCTGCCGGTACCGCATCCCAGAGGAGAACTCGGTGCCAAACGTCGCCAGCTCCGCCGCCACCTGAGCCAGGGTTAGGTTGTACTGGCTCATCACGTTCTGGTCGAAGTAAAGGTGGACTTCGGGGCGGGCCCCGGACACGTTCAACCGCACGGTCTGCACGAAGGACAAGTTCTCCAGATAGTACCGGATGTCGTCCGCCACACGGAGCATCTGATCGAAGTCCTGGCCCCGGATTACCACCCTCTCCTGCTGCGTCCCGATGCCCAGGAGACGCTCCAGCTGCGCGGCAGGGTTGCTCATGCCGCCCCCCACCCGGAACCGCCGGCTGGAGGCAGGCTGCTCGAAGCTGATTTCCGCCGTCCGGAAATCCTTCAAGCGGTTCTGAATCTCCTCCTTAACCTGCGCCAGATCTCTTCCCTTGATCTTGCGGTAGTTCTCCTTGAGGCGCACGGTGACCACCGCTTCATCTTCGTAGATCCGGCTGATGACGTCCTGTTTCTCCTCCAGGTTCTCCAGCCGGGCCTCAACCTCCCGTACGAGGCCGTCCGTGTTTTCCAGCGTGCTTCCCTGTGGCATCGTGACGTAGAGGGTGAGCTCGCTGGTGTCCACCTCGCGTGTCACGTTCAGGCTCACCGCCAGGGCAATAAAGATGGAGGCGAAAAAGGCTACCAGGGCAACAACGACGGTGCGCGCGGGGAATCGCAGGCACGACTTCAACAGGAGGAGGTAAATCTGCATCAGGCGGTTCGTCCGCCGCACCTGGTAGAATTCCGCACCCCCGCTTCTTCCCGTCCTCGCGAGGTAAGAATGGACGATCATTGGGACGAGAAGCAGAGCAACCAGGAGCGACACACTGAGGGTGGACACGATGGACACGCCGATCTGGCGGCCGATGAGCTTCACCAGAAAGTTTGAGGAGAAGGCGAAGGGCAAGAAGACGACCATCGTCGTGAGCGTGGAGGCCACGATCGACCTCCACACTTCGCTCGTCCCTTGGATCACCGCACGGTCGACGGGCTGGCCACGGCTCCGCAGGCGGTAGATGTTCTCGAGTACCACCACGCTGCTATCCAGGAGCATCCCCACGGCCAGGGCCATGCCGACCAGCGTCAGGCTGTTCAGGGACACGTGCAACGCGTAGAGCAGATTGAGGGCGGCCAGGATCGAGATGGGAATGGCGAGGGCGATGATCACCACCAGGCGCAGGTTCCGCAGGAACACCCAAAGCACTCCGACGGCGAGTAGCCCTCCGGTCAGCGCGAGCTGCTTAATCAGCTGGATGTTGCGCTCCATCAGCTCAGCGGCGTCGCTCTGGACCACGATCTCCAGCCCCTGCCACCCCAGCTGGCGATTGAGGTCGGCGATCACCCGCCGGGTGGCGTGGGCCAGCTGGATCAGATTGGTCTGCGCATCCCGCACCAGAACGACGCTGACCGCCTCCTTGCCATTGACGCGACTGAGGGAGGTCTGCTCCTTCGTGCCGAAGTAGACCTGGGCCACGTCCTTCAGAAGGACAGGCCCTTCCTGCCTCACCACCAGGTTCTCCAGATCGCGGACGTCCGTGTAATCGGCCACCACGTTCACGAAATATTTCCGGTCCGCCCCGTACACATGGCCGACAAAGGTGCGCTGGGCGCCGCTCTGGCGAATCAGGTTGCGGATTTGCGAGGGGGTCAGGTTGAAGGCCCGCAGGGCCTCAGGATCGAGGATGATCTCTACGGAACGCTGCCTGCCGCCGAAGACCTGTACGCTGGCGATGCCGTCGATGCTCTCCAGCTTTGGGACGATCTTGTCGTCCACCACGTACCGAATCCAGTCGACATCCCCCGAGCCGCGAACCTGCAGGGTCATGAACTGATTGGTGAGCTGCTCGGTGTCCACCTTGTACACGTCCACCGAGAAGATCTCCGGAAGCTGCGCCCGCACCTGGTCCACCCTCTCCTGCAGACGCAGATAGGCGTACTTCATCTTGACGTTCGGGTTGAAGTAGACCACGATCATCCCCTGGCGTTGCTCGGCAAAGGATTCGATCCGGTCGATTCCCTCAAGGCCGCCGATCACACCCTCCAGGGGGATGATCGCCTGGCTTTCCAAGTATTCGGGGTCTACCTCCTGGCTGGCCGTGACCCGCACGATCAGGTAAGGAAGATCGGCCGAGGGGTACAGCTCCATGGGAAGCTGCCGATAGGAGATGTACCCCAGCATCGTCACGCCCACAAAGAGCATGCTCACCAGCGTTTTCCGGGAGATCACGAAGCGGATCAGGCCCATCGTCAACGAAGCTCGTTTTCGTCCGTCGCCGTACCTTCCGTCACCGCCTACCCCCTCGGAGGTAGCTGCTTTGCCGACCTCTGCGGGCAACTCAGCTCTCTCTCGCCCGTCGCGGGCGGAGATGGTCAAGGACGTCGTACACGCACGGGATGACCACGAGGGTCAGCAATGTCGAGCTGGTCAACCCGCCGATCACCGCAAGGGCCAGAGGAGATCGGAGCGTTGCCCCTTCCCCAAGGCCGAAACTCAGAGGTAAGAGAGCCAGGATGGTCGTCAGACTGGTCATCAGGATTGGACGAATGCGCCGGGCACCAGCCTCGAGGATCGCTTCTTGCCGGGACATTCCCTCCCTGCGCAGCTGATTGATTGCGTCCACCAGGATGATCGAGTCGTTCACCGCAATCCCGGCCAGCACGATCATTCCGATGTAGGCAATGATGTTCAGGGGTCTGCCCAGCAAGTAGAAGAGCCACACCGATCCCACCAGCGCCAGAGGGATGGTGAGGAGAATCGTAAAGGGATGAACCAGGGATTCGAACTGGGAGGCTAGAACCATGTACACGAGCACGACCGAGAGGACCAGGGCGAACGAAAGGCTCCGAAACGCATCCTGTCGCTTTTCCTCCTCTCCGGTCACCGCCAGGCGATAGTCTGGAGGCAGGGGCAAGTCCGCCAGCCTGCGCTCAACCTCTTTCACGACGTGGTCGAACGGACGGCCGCTCCGGACGTGGGCGGAGATCTTGCCGATGCGGGTCTGGTTCCGCCGATGGATCTCCCGCGGCGCATAGCCCATCTCGATCCGGGCCACCTCGTCCAGCCTCACCTTCTCCGAACCTTGGGTGAGGTAAATATCCTCGAGCTGAGAAAGCGGAACCTTCGGTAGGCGCAGGGTGATGTCCCGTAGCTCTCCGCCCGCTTCCCACTGATCCACCACCCTGCCCTGCAAAATGTCCCGTAGCTGCGAGGCGACCTGGCTTACCCCGAGGTTGTAAAGGCCGGCGCGCAGGCGGTCGACGACCACGTTGACCTCGGGCCTTCCCTTCTCGAAAGAAGTCTCGAGGTTAAAAAGATCGGGTACCGAGGCAAGCCGGGTTCTGGCCTCTTCGGTCAGCTTCTCCAGCTCGTCCAGGTCCTCGCCGCGAATCTCCACTGCCAGAGGCGCTTCTTCCGTCCCCAGAGCCAGGCGCAACGCTACCTGCTCCTGCACGAATTCCGCCTGTAGATCGGGCACCTCCGAAAGCACTTTTCCCAGCCTGGCAATGGCCTCTTCCGTTCGAATGCCCCCCTGCTTCTTCAGCCGCACGTAAACGGTGGCGGTATTCTCATCCTCAAAGACGGCCGTCTCGCTGGCGCTGATGTCCTCCGACGGCCCTATGTGGCTGTAGACAAGCTCCACCCCATCACCCAGGACCTGGCCGATCAGGGTCTCCACGTCCGAAACCGTTGCCTCCGTCCGAGCAAGCTCCGTCCCCTCAGGCAGGCGAAGGCGAATGGAGAATTCGCGCAGGTCAGCCCGAGGGACGAACTCCTTGCCGACATGGGGCAGGATCAAGACCGTGAGGACCACGAGCAGGATGCTGGCCGCGATCACCTGCCCCTTGCGTCGGAGGATTTGCGCCAGCACTCCACGATACCAGGAGAAACGGAAGGAGCGAATGGGGGCCGTCGTCCGTGGTTGCAAGAAGCGCGCGCTGAGCACAGGAATCACCAGCATGGCTACAGCAAGGGAAGCGAGCAACGAGAAGGCTACCGTCCAGGCCTCGTCCCGGAACAGCTGTGCCGAGAACCCGTGCAGATAGACAATGGGCAGGAAAACCACTACAGTGGTCAAGGTAGAGGCTGTGATGGCGCCGCCGACCTGCGCTGCGCCCTCGACGACCGCCTCCCGTAAAGGTCGCCCCCGCTCCAGCAGCCGCGAGATGTTCTCCACCACCACAATGGCGTTGTCGACAAGCATGCCCGCCCCAAGGGCCAGGCCGCCGAGCGTCATAAGGTTCAGTGTCAGCCCGTTGAAATACATCATGTTGAAGGTGGCAATGATTGAGATGGGGATAGCCAGGCTCACCACCAACGTGGAGCCGATCCTCCGCAGGAACACGTAGAGCACCATGACCGCCAGGACAATCCCCACCGCTGCGGTCTGCTTGACTTCCCCAACGGCCTGGCGGATGAACTCGCCCTGGTCGCGCACGACTTCGATCCGGTAGCCGGGAAGCGCCCTGCGCAATTCCTCCAGCTTTTCGAGGACCGCCCGCACCGCCTCCACCGTGTTGAAGCGCGTCTCTTTGTACACCGAAAGCCCCACACAACGCCGGCCGTTCAAGTGAACGAGGTTGTACGGATCCTTCGTCCGGTAGGAAATACGCGCCACGTCTTTCAGGTAGATCGGTGTACGGACCCCGGTCGCGTTCCCCGCAAGATCCGTCTCCTGACGGTAGCCGACGATGGCGCTGCCAAAGTCCTCCAGAGTCCGGAAGCTCCCCACTCCCCGAATCACGTATCGCAGGCCGAATTCGACTACGGAACCCCCGGAAACCTCGCGGTTCAGAGCCTGAATACGGGAGCTCAGGGCATCCAGGCTGAGACCGTAGGCCTCCAGAAGGTACGGATCCGTCTCGATGGCCACTTCCTTCTCTTCTTGCCCCGACAGCCGTACCTCCGCAATCCCCTCCAGACGGATCAGCTCGTTCCGGAGGGTGTTCTCCGCCACTTTCCGCAGCTCGTCCAGATCCTCAATCTCCGGGTGCCAAAGGGCAAGTACCAGGATCGGCTCCGCGTTGGGGTCGTGCTGGCTGATGGTCAGTTCTTCGATATCCGGGTTCTGCGCGTACGGGGATAGGGTTTTCTGGAGGTCCAGAAAAGCCTCGTCCATGTCCGTGTTCCACGCGTACTCCACGGTCACCTGGGCTACCCCCACGCGGCAGATCGAGGAGACGTCCACCACGCCCCTCTGGCGGATGGCCAGCGCCTCGATCCCATCGACGAACAGCTTCTCCATCTCCTCGGGTGGCCTCTCGCCGGCCTTGACCTCCACGTAGATGCGCGGGTTGGTGTAGGCGGGGAAAAGATCCACCCCCAGGCGGCGGAAGGAAAGGTAACCCAGCAGGAGTACCGCCAGGACGGCCATCAGGACGGTGACGGGATAACTCACGGCTGCGGAAACGAGTCTACGCATGGGATTGACTTCTCGCCTTTCCGGTTAGCGGATGATCTTGACCTGCGAACCGTCGCGCAGGGTTTCGAAGCCCTTTACCACCACGCGTTCGTTCTCTGCCAGACCCCGCACTACCTCCACCTGGTCGGGATTCTCCAGGCCGAGCTGCACGAGGCGCTCACGTGCCACCCCTCGCTCAACCACGTACACCACCTTCCCACGGCTGCGCGACAATACAATGTCCTTCGGGATCACCACCACCCCCTCGTGGCGCTCCACGATGATCTCCCCCTTCACGAACATTCCTGGGCGCAGGGTCCACTCCGGATTGTCGACCAGGATCGTCACTTTGAACGAGCGGGTATCCGGATCCAGAGCCGGTGAGACCTGGGTCACCCGCCCCTGTAACGTGTCCCGCGACGAGGCGTAATTCATGACGCGAACGGGCTGCTCCACTCTTACCCGACCAAGCTCCTTTCCGGGGAGATTCACCTCCAGGATCAGCTGATGATAGTCCATCAGACTGACCATGGGCTGGTTGGCGTTGACCTTCACCCCGGGCGTGTAGTAAGGCAGGTCCACAATCACTCCGTCGAAGGGCGCCCGTACTTCCAGTTTGCCCAGCTGGAGCTGAGCGTACTGGTAGTTGTACTGAGCGTCCATCAGGGCTTTCTCCGCCTCGCGCAGTTCCCGCAGGGTCACGCCCCCCTTCTCGTACAGGGATTTCTGCTTCTCGTATTCTTGCTTCGCAATGTCCAGGTTCAGCTTTTGGCTCTCGATCTTGATGTTGTTTTCCAGCTCGGGATTCTCCAGCCGAATGATAAGCTCGCCCTTCTTGGCCAGATCTCCGAGGGCGTAGGGCTTCTGGGTGCGCGGATTCCTCTGCAGGTGGTAGAATCCTTCGGTCTCTGAGACAAGCTGAGCTTCACGCACCGCGCGCACCGTTCCGGTGACGACCACAAACTCCTCAATGGAGCCCAGTTCGACGTCCATGACTGAAACCGGAACGGCGATCTCCGCCCCCGTCTGTACCTCTTGGCGGCCACAGGCGACGCCCAGACTCAGCACCAAAATCCCGATGAGCAGGTTCTTCCTCACGGAGCTCCCTCGCACTTCAGTCCATGCCGCAGCAGTTTCCAAGCGATGTCACCGTCGGTCCACACTCAGCACCGATCGGCCTTTCTCGAAGTCCCACAACGACTGCACTTTCAGGTCCAGCAAGGCAATCTTGTAGTCGATCAGGGACTTGACCAGATTTAGCTTGGCCTGCGAGAGCTGGTTCTGATAAAGGCTCAGGTCCATGCTGGTCAAATCCCCGTTCCGGTAGCGCTCCAGGTTGATGTCGTAGGTGAGCTGGGCGTTGCGGACGTTCTGCTGGGCGATCTCCACCTGGATTTCCAGATTCTTGAGCTGGCGGTACGCCTGGCGAATGCCGATCACAATGTTGGTCTGAGTCTCTTCCATCGACAGGCGGCGCGTCTTCACAACTGCCTCCGAGGCGCGGATCCGCGATTCCTTCTCTCCCCAGTCCCACAGAGGGATCTCGAGGGAAAGGGAGACCCGCTGGTTCTTGGTGGGAACCTCAAAGATGTCCCGCACGCTCTCGTCTGTCCCGATCACCCCGTAGGAAAGCGTGATATTGCCGCGGAACTCGTTCTGGGCCGAGACCTGGATCAGATCAAAAAGCGAGTTCTGAATGTCGATCTGCCTCTGGCGAAGCTCCATTCGGTACCGAAGCCCGTGGGCAACCGCCAGCTGCAGATCCACCGGCACCACCCGATGGGCGATGTCGGCCGTCACGGCCACAGAGTCCTCCAATGGCAGGCCGATGAGGTACTTGAAGTTGTCCAGAAGGTTTTCGTACGTGGTCTGCTCGTTGAAGACCTTGGAGCGGCTTGTGGCCAGGTTGAGCTCCGCCTGGTAGAGCTCCTCTTCCGCCGCGAGCCCAGCCTGCACCTTGTTCTGAATGATCCCGTAGCTGATCTCCTGATTTTGGAGCTCCTCTTGGGCGATGTCCACCCTCATCTTCTGCAGGTACAGATTGTAGAAAGCCTGGGTGACCTCCTTTTCCAGCGCAAGCCTCTGGATGTCGTAGTTCAGCTGGGCGTTTTCCAGATCCAGCTCCAGCTCGCGTAGGGCCAGCTTGGTGCGGTTGTAGGTGAAGATGGGTTGCTGAAAGCTCACGTACAGGTTGTCGTCGTAGTTGCGGCTGCGGGAGATGGCGAAGGGGTTCTCCGAATAGGCGTCGCGCCAGCTGAGGCGGTTCACAAGGGAAAGGGTGCCGTCCGTGAGGGGGATCGGCTGCGAGATGGTGAACGTTCCGTACACCTGCTTTGTCTCGGTCGTGAACCAAGCGGAGAAGTCCGTATTGAAGTTGCGGTACTTGGAGTAGTCGATGGGCGTGATGGAAAGGGAGAAGCGCGACTTCAGGGCCGCCATCTGCGCGTTGAGGGAATAGCGGCTGCGTTCCAGATTGTAGAGGGCCCTGCGGATGTTAGGACTGTTGCGCATGGCGATCTGGAGGGCATCCTCCAGAGTCAGGACCCTCTGAGCTGCAGCGGAACGCACAGCCGCAAGCAGCGCCAGAACCAAGACCCAGCCATCCTTCCAGCCTTGCCTTCGCCTCATCGAACACCCCTCGGGTTGACGCGTATGCTCCCGTTGGTTGCAGCCGTTCCTTGGCCCCTATCGACGCGCCCACTTCACTGCGTCTGCGACCACCACGCGGGCGTCCGAGCGATTGGTAAGCTCGACGCGCGCCTTGCCGGCCGAGAAGTAGAAACCGCCCAGGGAATTCCACCCCTCCTCCGCCTGGCTGAGATCCAGAACGACCTCCTCCACACCGCCCTCGGAATAGACGAAGTAATGGTACTTTCCGCGCGGACGCTCGCGCTCGCGCGGACCCCGCCCGAAGGCCCTCATCCGCGGAACGTACACAGACACCTCGTAATACCCGCTCTGCGGAAGATCCGCCTCCCAGGCAACCACCTTGTCACCCGTCCCGGAGCGGATAAAATGAGCAGAGCGAACAACCCGCCCGAAGTAGTTGGCATCGATCGTCGCTCTCCATTCGGTAGGGGGGTTCCAAAAGCTCATGCCCACGTACTTCTCCGCCGGTTTGCGGTCTCCGCGCACGAGACGGCGGACCAGACTGGCCGTCTGAACCTCCGCCACGCGAAAACCGGGATCCTCGTTGTCCACCACGATTTCCCCGGGCAGATTCGGCTGGACCGGTTCGCTCACCGACCTTTCCCCGTCGAAAGCCACAGCCCTCTCGTCAAGAGGCATGTCCCCCATGGGGAAGAGAAGGGTCGAGGGCAAATTCCTGGAGATGAAGGTTTCGACTGTCAGAAGTCTCGGCTGAGCATCCAGCACGACCCCGATCTCCTTGGTCTCGCCTCCTCTCACGTAGACGAGACGCTCCACCTCCTCTCCCCCTCCCATTGGGCCAAAGCCAAATCCGCGGCCGCCGGTGCGGAAGCTGAGGCGAAGCACTCCGTCCACATCCGGCTCCAGGTTGGTCACCTTGAACTGGACCTGGTAGCGGGTGTAGCCTTCGTCCAGCAAAGAGTAGCTCCGGATCGGGCCAAAGAGGTAGGCCGGGAGTCTCTGACTCTGCGCCCAGCTGTCCAAGAGGTTGCGGAGGTCGTAGCCGAAGCGATCCTTCACCTCGCCCAGGAAGGCGTCGAGCTCGGCGTTCTTGAAGGCGTTGCGGTCCAGCCAGTCGTAGAGGAAGTCCAGAAACGCATCCGGGCCGATGCGGCTCATCAGGAGGTACAGGAGGTGCTCTCCCTCCTCTTTGACCAACTGCGGGACCAGGCTCCGGAACTCAGGATCGCGAAGCAAATCCAGGAACGCGCGCTCTGTGAGGGCGATGTGCACCTTCTCCTCGTCCGTAATCCCTTCGAAGGCGCGGAAGGCCCCCACCTCCGGAGGGACGGTCAGACTGGCGAAGTAGGCCTCTAATGCCGGCTGAAAAACCGGCCAGCGGCGCGAATGAAGATTGTGGGTATAGGTCAGGTAGTTCGGGAAGATCCGGTAGGCCTCCCCGAAGGGATCGCCGGACGGTGCACGGCCAAAACCCGGTCCTCCGGCCATCCCGGAGAGGAACGTTCCTCGCAGGAAGTTGCCGAAGGCCCGGGCCTGGATTTCCTTCTCCGTGAACGTGATCTCGCGAAAGCGGCGGAAGCGCCGAACCCGCCGCCGGAATTCCTCAAAATCCGCGGAGGCCAAAAGCACTCCCTTCTCGGGCAGAAGAACCAGCTCGGGCTGCACCGTCTCCCGTGCACTCGTCCAGACCCTCGGATAGCTCCCGAACTGAATGGGCACCTCGACCAGGTTCAGGCGCCGGTACGGGTAGGATAGTCCCAGGTCAGCCTCAAATCTCTCCCTTTCGTCGCGGATAATGGCGGTCAGCGTATCGGCCACCTGCGTAAGATGCCTCCGGAAGTAGTCGTGGCCCGGCAGAAAGGATAGGCGATAGTCCACGGAGTCCGATGTGAGTGTCAGGCTACGATAGGGAGCCAAAACCAGCGTGACGCCGGGAAGGGGATGTTCGGGCGTGAAGCGCGCGATCCCCGAGGCCAATTGCTCCAGCCGGCCCTGCGAGACTGGGACCAACGCCAGATCGGCCTCCACCGTAAGCCGGTACCACGTTAATGGCCGTGGGAAGTACTCGGGACACTCAGGATTCCAGCCGGCCCCGGGCTGGGGATACCACATGCTCTCCGGCGTAACGAGCGCGAATCGTCGTTCGAGGAAGGCGTAGCGCTTACCGCTCGTGTAGAGGAAAAAGCGGAGGGGGGAACGCAGCTCTCTGGAGGGAACGTCCAGATAGCAGAGCCGCTCGTCCAGAGGGCCGGCGTAGCGGATGACCAGCGAATCTTCGGCCGCCGGCAGCAAGGGGCGCTGCGGACGCACACGCAGCAAGTGCAACTTGCGTTCGAACGCCAGCTCCGTCCCGTGGCTCTGCACCGAAAGGACACGCAGCCCGGGATTCAGCCGAAACACGTAGGATTCCAGGGACTGATCGTGGGGGTTACGGAGGCGAAGCCCCGCCTCTGCCTCCACAGTCTTTGGGCGCACCTTCACGCGCAACTCAGCTCGCTCCACCGCTGGAAGCAGGGCGGAGGAAAACGCTCGGTTCAGCTGCAGGGCCTGGAGGCGCAACTTTTCCGCCGCGAATTCTCGGGCCACAAAGGCTCCCCCCAGACCAATCCCGGCCAGGAGGAAGATAACGGTGGCGACCCGGGCCACAATCTGCATGGCCGCCGATTGCGGCAGACGCCGTAGGCCCACGACCGTCGCAAAGACGCCGCTCAGCCCGAGACACGCAAACGCAAGACGCTGCACGAGAACCGGCCGCAGGTCTCCGAAGCCCACGAAATCCGAGTACAGCAGGGGCAGGTACAGGCCGGTGTAGTCGAAGACGCCGAAGAGCTTCCGCCCCAGGTACAGGAGGGTCAGTGCTGTGTAGCCCAGGAGCAGCACAAACGTGACCGGCTGATTCTGGACAGCCGTCATCACGACAAACGAAAGGCCGAGGATGAACATTAGCGTCGGTAGCCCCAAGAGGAGGGGATACCAGACGTAAGCAGGCCAGCACACGGGGATGTCGGCGAAGAAGACGTTCACGATCAGAGCTAAGGCTAAGACCGCCAGATTGAGCCCCAAGAACACCAGAAGGATCCCGAGGGTCTTGCCCAGTACATAATCTCCATTGGTCATGGAGCGGATATAGACCACCTCGGTGGTGTCCAGGCGACGATCCCGCTTGAGGAAGTCGGAAGCGAGGAACACGGCGATGACGGCCTGCACTACGTTGAGAAGCAGCAAGTTCGAGTATGGAAGAGAGGAGGAGATCCCGCGCCACATCCACGGGCGTTCGCCGAAGTGTAGGACGAAGACGACGACGTCCAGAAACAGGATGGCGCCCAGAGCCATCGCCGCGAAAACCCGGAAAAACCAGCTTCGCCAGAGGGTCTTCGCCTCCACCCGCGCCACGTTCCAGATATTCAGCAGGGAAAGCATCCGGCCCTCTCCTTAGGTCGCGTCGCGCTCCGCGACTTCCTC